>JAIOWT010000052.1 GCA_021742025.1 Candidatus Nanopelagicales bacterium | reverse complement strand
GTTCGCGGTGGCATTGTTGATCTATTTCCACCTGCGTTAGAGCATCCATTACGTGTTGAGTTCTGGGGAGACACCGTCGAAGAAATTCGCGCCTTCTCGATCGCAGATCAACGTTCGCTTGGAATCGCAGTGGATCGAATTTTTGCAACTGCATGTCGAGAACTTTTGATAACTGATGCCGTGGCTGCTAAAGCAGCAAGCCTGATCGGAGCGCATCCAGAGTTATCCGAAATGCTGGAAAAGATTGCCGCTGGAATCGCAGCCGAAGGTATGGAAAGTTTGATTCCGGTCTTGGTTCCCAAACTTGAAATGCTGATCGACGTGATCGATGCGAAAGCCGTCATCATCGAGTCCGAGCCAGAGCGCTTGGAAACTAGGGCTCATGAATTGGTTTCCACAAGCGCTGAATTCCTCGAGGCTTCATGGAGCAACGCAACAGCGGGAAATGTTTCACCGATTGACCTAGAGGCCAGTGCCTTCCGCGATTATCGTGAACTTCGGGATAGCAACAATTCACATGCCTGGCTCGGTCTGACGACATTAGCTGGACCGCTAGATGAGTCGCCAGATGTAGAGGCAACTCCAAGTTATCGCTCCAAAGTAGAAGAATTTGTATCGGACATTCGCACTTGGTGGAAAGCCGGCTCGCGAGTAACTGTTTCGATGGCAGGTCATGGATCAACTGAACGTTTAGTCGCAACTCTGATGGAGTTGGGAATTCCCGCTCGTCAGACTGAAGAACTAACTGTTGGTCTAACGGATGAAGTTATTGAAGTTACTGTCGGCCATCAAGAATCAGGCATAAACATTAAATCTGCCAAATTGATATTAGTTACCGAAGTTGATCTATTTGGCAGTCGCGACGCCTCAAAAGAAAATCGCTCATTACCTAGTAAACGTCGGGTCGTAATTGATCCACTTACGTTAAAGAGCGGTGATTATGTAGTTCACGAACAGCACGGTGTCGGCAAGTACATCGAGATGTCTCAGCGAACTGTTGCTAACGCCACGCGTGAATACTTAGTAATTGAATACGCCGCGAGTAAGCGTGGACAACGTGGTGATCGACTTTATGTTCCAAGCGACCAACTTGATCAAGTTACAAGGTATGTCGGTGGGGAAGCACCCTCACTCAATCGCCTTGGTGGTGGTGATTGGGCAGCAACTAAATCGCGAGCGCGACGAGCCGTCAGACAGATTGCTGGTGAGTTGATTCGACTTTATGCCGCGCGGATGGCGAGTAAAGGATTCGCATTTTCGCCCGATAGCCCATGGCAGCGCGAACTCGAAGATGCTTTTGAATATGTCGAAACTCCAGACCAGCTTGTAACCATCGATGAAGTTAAGCGCGATATGGAAAATGACATTCCAATGGATCGCTTGGTGTGCGGCGATGTCGGTTATGGAAAAACTGAAATTGCAGTTCGAGCAGCCTTTAAAGCGGTCCAAGATGGCAAGCAAGTGGCAATTCTGGTTCCCACCACACTTTTGGTGCAACAGCACTTTGAAACTTTCTCGCGCAGATACGCCCAATTCCCCGTTAAGTTAGCTGCGCTTTCACGATTCCAATCAGATGCCCAGGTGCGTGAAGTAATCAGTGGAATCACTGAGGGATCGATAGACATAGTGATCGGCACACATCGTCTGTTCAATCCGGAAGTTCGCTTCAAGGATCTTGGGTTAGTGATTGTCGATGAAGAACAAAGATTTGGTGTGGAGCATAAAGAGCATTTGAAGGCACTTCGTACGAATGTTGACATGCTTACTATGTCGGCAACTCCAATCCCACGAACTTTGGAAATGGCTGTCACCGGTCTGCGCGAGATGTCGACGATTCAAACACCGCCAGAAGAGCGCCATCCGGTTTTAACAACGGTTGGACCATACGATGAAAAATTTATTACGGCTGCAATTCACCGGGAACTAATTCGCGAAGGACAAATCTTCTTTGTCCATAATCGCGTAGAAAGCATTAATCGAGTAGCCAGTAAATTGGCTGAACTAGTTCCAGAAGCACGGATCGCCGTGGCTCATGGGCAAATGAACGAAACCACACTCGAACAAATCATTGTTGATTTTTGGGAACACAAATACGACATTCTGGTTTCCACAACCATCATTGAAAGCGGCCTAGACATTCCAAATGCAAACACCTTGATTGTTGATCGCGCTGACACATTTGGTCTTTCCCAGTTACATCAGTTGCGTGGTCGTGTTGGCCGAAGCCGCGAGCGTGGTTACGCCTACTTCTTGTATTCACCAGATAAGCCGCTAAGTGAAAACGCTCACGATCGACTTTCTACTATTGCTGCTCACACTGATTTGGGATCTGGCATGGCGGTTGCAATGAAGGATCTTGAGATTCGTGGCGCTGGCAACTTACTTGGTGGCGAGCAAAGTGGACACATCGCTGATGTGGGATTTGATTTATACGTACGACTCGTTAGTGAAGCTGTTGAAGAAGTGAAAACCGGTGGCGCAGCAATCGCGGAAGAGATCGTGAAAGTTGAACTGCCAGTGGATGCGCACTTGCCACACAACTATGTTCCAGAAGAAAGACTGCGTCTCGAGGCATATCGAAGACTGGCCGACGCCAGAACTAATGAAGACGTAACTGGCGTAGTTGAAGAATTGGCCGACCGATACGGTTCGATGCCAGCTCCGGTCGAGACCCTAGTTTCGATTGCCAGATTGCGCGTCTCATTGCAGGCAGTTGGCATCACAGAAGTGATAGCCACGTCTAGTCACGTGAAGTTTTCCCCAGTTGAGCTACCGGAATCTAAAGTGCTGCGCTTAAACCGGTTGTATCCAGGATCTGTCATAAAGCCTGCAACTCGTACGATTGTGGTGCCTCGCCCCAAGGGTGCCTTGATTGGATCGGCAACTGAAGCAGCAGATATTGACCTCGTGGAGTGGGTTAACACCTGGGTGTCATCGACAGTTGCATCTACCTAATAAAATTAAGTAGTTGGTTCTTGAAAGGAACACCTGTGAAACTTCGTTTAATTGCAGCCATGGTTCTCGGTGTTGCAGTCCTAACAGGTTGCTCTGACTCGCCAAAGCTTGCTGGTAGCGCCGTTGTAGTCAACGGCAAAGTCATACCCGCTTCGGCAGTTGCAGATCGCGTTGACAAAGTTCGCGCCCAGATTCAAGTTACTGATCCAACTCTGATTACCGAAGTTCCAAGTTTGATCCAAATCAATCAGCGCGCAGTAGACCATTTTGTTCGCGCTTCACTTTTCGAAGAAGTTGTTGCTCGTGAAGGCATTAAAGTTACTGAACGCGATGTTGCTGCATATCGAGACGAAGTCTTTGCACAATATGCGAAAGAATCTGTTGAGGCACAGCTAGTTTCGCAAAACGCGGTACCAGCAGACGACGTTGAAGGTTTCATGTACGAGGTTATGGTGCAGCGTATTTTGATGGAAAAACTTGCACCAGGTGCAGACAACCAAACTCAATTCTTGGCAATGACTGATTACTTAACGGCCTTGAGTGAAGAACTTGGTGTGGAATTGAACCCTAGGTTTGGAAAATGGGATCCAAGTAATCTCATCAGTACGCCTGGAGATGAAACACTGTCTGTTCCGCTACCGATTTCACTAGGATAACTCGATTATGAATTCACCTGTTGAGCAATTGGTACAGGTGATCAATCAACTTCGAAGCCCTGGTGGTTGCCCCTGGGATGCCGAACAAACTCACGCGAGCCTAGCGCGATATTTACTCGAGGAAACTTATGAAGCACTCGAGGCTATGGATCAAGGCGATTTAGGCGCGCTACGCGAGGAGCTCGGTGACTTGCTTTTGCAGGTTGTATTCCACGCACGAATTGCTCAGGAAACGGACTCAACTTTTTCTTTGGATGCAATTGCTCAAGGAGTTGTAGACAAGTTAGTGCGACGTCACCCGCATGTGTTTACAGATTTAGTGGTTACGTCAAGTGAAGAGCTAGAAGAAAACTGGGCAAAGATTAAAGAGCAAGAGAAAAAACGAGAATCAGTAACGGATGGAGTTCCTCAGGCGATGCCCGCATTGCAACTAGCAACGCAACTGATTTATCGTTCCCGAAACAGTGGAATTACCGCGGGGGATGCGCAAGTTAAAGAATCCTTACGCGAGCTAATTGGTGAAGTCACTGAAGACCAGATTGCCGCGCTTCTTGTAGCAACAGCAGAACTTGCACTTGAAGTCGACATCGAATCTGAATCAGTTTTACGAGCAGAAATGATGCGCTATCGCGCTAAAGTACGGGAATCTGAAGGCCTTTAATCAAAAGTTCTTCGAGTGAATAATCAAAATCACTAGACTTTAAGTACCAGCGAGGAAATCTCGCAGTAAATTTCTGAATCTAATGGAGCCATCCTGTGTCAAGTATTTCTGATGTTAGAGCCCGCGAAATTTTAGACTCCCGAGGTAATCCGACGGTTGAAGTTGAAGTCACTCTTGATGACGACAGCGTGGGTCGGGCTGCAGTTCCTTCCGGTGCATCTACAGGCGCGTTCGAAGCAGTTGAATTGCGCGATGGTGATGAGCGTTACTTAGGCAAGGGCGTAATTCAGGCAGTGATTGCAATTGAAGATGAAATCATGCCTGCTGTTATTGGATTCGATGCCACCGACCAAAGATTTATTGACGACACCATGATCGCGCTTGACGGAACACCAAACAAAGCACGCCTGGGTGCTAACTCAATACTTGGGGTTTCAATGGCAGTGGCAAAAGCTGCTGCACAATCGTCCGGTTTACCTTTGTATCGATACATTGGTGGCCCAAATGCTCATTTACTGCCCGTGCCAATGATGAACATTATTAATGGTGGTGCACATGCTGATAGCGATGTTGATTTTCAGGAATTCATGATCGCACCAATTGGCGCAGACTCTTTTCATGATGCGCTAAGAATGGGTGCCGAGGTTTATCACTCACTTAAGAGCGTTTTGAAATCTAATGGCCTTTCAACTGGACTTGGTGATGAAGGTGGCTTTGCCCCTAATCTGCCAAGTAATCGGGCAGCACTTGAACTAATCTCTGAAGCAATAACTAAAGCGGGTTTCAAGTTAGGCGCTGATGTTGCGCTGGCTATGGATGTTGCTGCCACTGAGTTTTTCAAAGATGGTAAGTACCACGTTGAGGGAACCGCTAGATCAACTGAGCAAATGATTGAACTGTACGCCCAACTTGTTAAAGATTTCCCAATCGTTTCAATCGAAGATCCACTCGCAGAAGATGATTGGGATTCTTGGGTTCACTTTACCTCGGTAATGGGAGATCAGATTCAAATCGTTGGTGACGATCATTACGTGACAAACACTGAGCGCATTTCTAAAGGCATCGAACTTAAATCAGCAAATGCACTTTTGGTTAAGGTAAACCAAATCGGATCACTGACCGAAACTGCTGAGTCTGTTGAAATGGCACACCGCGCTGGATTCACCACGATGATGAGTCACCGTTCAGGCGAAACCGAAGACACCACGATTGCAGATCTTGCAGTTGCATTCAACTGTGGCCAAATCAAGAGCGGGGCGCCAGCTCGATCCGATCGGGTAGCGAAATACAACCAGCTACTTCGTATTGAAGAGGATCTTGATGAAACGGCACGATATGCCGGACGTAGCGCATTCCCTCGTTTCAAGGGCTAAGCACGGCACAATTAAGACGTGGCATCTTCTCCAAGGATCACTCCCAGAATAAATGCGCGCGCAATTGCGATGATACTTGCGGGCGTTTTCATCATGCTTACATTGGCGGTTCCACTTCGCGCGCTGATTCAAGAGCGTCGTGAGATCAAAGATTTAGAACAACAAGTAGTTTCACAACAAGCAAAAATTGATAATTTGATCGATCGAAGGGCTCGACTTTCTGATCCGGCTTATTTGCAAGCCCTTGCGCGGGAGCGATTGAATTACGTATTCCCAGGTGAAATTGGGTTCGTAGTGCTTGACGAAGAGACCAATACTGCAATCACTGGCGTACCTGGCGCACTAATTCCAAACGATGACTCCGCTTGGTACACCAAGCTGTGGAGCAGCACCAAACTTGCAGATAATCCACCACCAGCTGATGATCCGTTAGTTGTGCAATCCGACGACTTACCTCAGTAACTCGATGCTTACTCCAGAAGACTTTGCAGCAGTCCGTGCTCAATTAGGACGCGACCCAAGAAGCGTGATTGAAGTCGCACATCGCTGCTCTTGTGGACAACCAGATGTTTTGAAAACATCACCTCGCTTGGATGATGGCACACCATTTCCGACGCTTTATTACATGACGTGCCCTAAGGCCACTGGAGCAATCGGAACCCTCGAAGCAAATGGTGTGATGAAAGAGTTGGCGGACGCAATTGCCTCAGACCCCGAGTTGGCTGCAGGCTATGAGGCTGCGCACGAGGTTTATTTGGCGCAGCGAGAAGCGATTGAACATGTGGAAGAAATTGCTGGGATAAGCGCTGGCGGAATGCCAACTCGCGTGAAGTGCCTACACGTTTTGATTGGCCATTCACTCGCGGCTGGACCAGGCGTAAATCCTGTAGGAGATATTGCGCTAGCCATGCTGAAAGACTGGGGACAGACGGGACCATGTGGAGGTGAAGACATTGAGAGTGGCAGCAATTGATTGCGGCACAAATTCAATTCGGCTTTTGATTGCCGATGTCGAAAATGGAAAATTGACCGATGTCGTGCGCACTATGGTTATCGTTCGGCTGGGTGAAGGCGTAGATAAGACTGGTGAATTCTCCCAGGCCGCTTTAGCTCGAACTTTTGCGGCAATCGATACGTACGCCGAGTTGATCCAAACGCATCAGCCTGAGAAGGTCCGGTTTGTCGCAACTAGTGCAAGTCGAGACGTTTCAAATCGAGGTGAGTTTGTTGATGGCATCGTGGCTCGACTTGGAATTGAACCAGACATCATCAGCGGGGATGAAGAAGCC
>JAIOWT010000051.1 GCA_021742025.1 Candidatus Nanopelagicales bacterium | reverse complement strand
GCAGGATTAAATGGTCGAAGTAAGCGTGATGACTCACGAACATGGCTTGGACCAAATCTGGCGCCAGGTCGGTAGCTAACTCCGGTATCAAATGGAATGCCAACTAAAGCAACGTCTACATCCGATACTTCATCTATGAATGGCAGGCGGGCGAAAGTGCCTAAGCCGGCATATCGTGGAACTTGAGTGGCATCTACTTGACCAACAACGTCACCTGTAAGTAATCGCGGCAGGGAATTTTCCATTTTGGCTCCACATCTCGGGCTGTTTCCCTTAATTTAGTGCAAACCTTTGTCCACAGTATGGATCTGTAAGACATCAATCTTGGTCACCTCTAGAGTTGCTAGTTATGCACGCGATGTCGACCCTGGAGCTCATGCAAGAGTGGGCCCGAATGTCAGTCTGGATGATGGGCCCACTTGCCCTGATCTTGGCTGCCCGCACGCGCCAGAGCTTTGGGTTTGTCCTGATAAGCGTTGTAAGTTTTCTAGCGGTTTGGGTTGCATTAAGTATTCCGATTGGGCTTGGCATGTCAGCACTGCACCGATTAGATCACCGATTCATATCGGTGACATTGCTCGCAATTGCTGGTGCGTACCAGTTTTCACGTCAGCACGAGAGTGCTGTCTTGAATTGCATGAAGACAAGCGAAAACAACTTTTCGTTTGGATTGCGAACCGGGTGGACCTGTTTCGTTGCTTGTGGTCCATTGATGATTGCGGCCTATGCGATCATGCCAACTACACCTTGGTTAATGGTTGGAATCACAGTAGTTATGGTGGCCGAGTTCATATCGAGCAATCGATTATTTGTTGCCCGCTCAATTGGATTAGTTTCTGCAGTAGCGGCAGTTGGAATCATGTTTCTTGCTGGACCGATTTCATTTGGTGATTTACCAACTATGGAACAGCACCACTAGTTCAATTCTTTAGGCAGTTGGCCGAATGTCCATATCTTCGCCAGTTGCGACATCGCCAACTTCTACCAAGACAATCTGATCTGGATGCTCTGCGATATATGAGCGTGCTCCTTGATCGCCAATTGCACTCGTGATTAGCTCTGGCCAAGTTGAACTTGCAAACTTCACAGGGTGCCCGCGTTTTGCATCGTAGGCTGCAACAACTATGTCTCCGGGAGTTTCAACGATTCGGGAAACCGCAAGCGAAGTAAGTCCAGGTAAATCCACCAAGGAAACGACAACTTCATCAATTCCAGGTTCCGAATTCAAATGCGACAAACCAACTTGAAGTGAAGACCCCATGCCAGTTGACCAATTTTCATTTTCCAAAACAGTCGCTCCTGGAACATCGCCCACCCAAGCGCCAAGCACTACAAAAACTGGATCACATCCGGCTTCCGTTAAAACGGTTACGGCGCGATCAACCAGGCGTTGACCGTTATGAACATAAGGCGCCTTAGGCCCACCAAATCGCTTGCCTTCACCAGCAGCCAGAACTAATCCAGCAGTTGTCATCGCGGTGCGCCTGGATGGATTGTTCCGTTAGTTTGCGCCAAGTTCTTTCCAGAGCCACCCCAACGATCTTGAATTACCTCGGCCAAAATTGAAATTGCTGTTTCTTCTGGAGTGCGAGCACCTAGGTCTAGTCCAATCGGGGATTTAACCCGCTTCAAATCTTCTGGATCAACGCCGGCTTCAATTAAGCGGGCAACTCGATCATCATGAGTCTTACGCGAGCCCATGGCACCAATGTATGCAGCCTTAGTCTTGAGCGCTTCAATGACCACTGGAACATCAAATTTGGGATCATGGGTCAAAATGCAAATGACAGTGCGGGAATCAATTTCTTGCGTTGCAAGCCAGCGATGCGGCCAGTCGTTCACAACTTCATCAGCGTCAGGGAAGCGCTTCTTTGTGGCAAACACTTCGCGTGCGTCACAAACCGTCACGTGGAATCCTAAGAACTTTCCAGCTTTTGCTACTGCTGCGGCAAAATCAATTGCACCGAACACAAGCATTCGTGGCTTAGGCGCAAAGGTCGAAACGAAAATCTCTAGATCGCCCTCAAGGCGCTCGCCATCAGAACCGTAATGCAAGAAACCAGTTGTTCCAGATTCCAATAGTCCAAGCACATCAGCACCAACCGCAGAGTTAAGTCGATCACTACCAAGGTCACCTGCAGTCCGATCTGGCCAAACCACTAAGTGCTTGCCCACATGCGCAGTTCCATTAACGACTGTTGCAACGGCTACCGGTTGGTCAGCTTGGACGCTGGCATAAAGTTCCGGAAGTTCTGGCCAAGTCTCGGTTGAGATTTGCTCAACGAAAACCTCCAAAATGCCGCCACAGGTTAGGCCAACAGCAAATGCATCGTCATTGCTAATGCCGTATTTTTCAAACTGGGGGACACCGTTGGCAATTACTTCGCCCGCCATTTCATAAACGGCGCCTTCAATACAACCGCCACTTACTGAGCCAACTGCTTCACCTGCTGCATTAACCAACATTGATGCGCCAGCAGGTCGTGGCGCTGAACGCCAAGTCCGAACCACGGTTGCCATGGCAGTTGTATCGCCAGAGTTAAATGCGGCGATTAAGTCGTCGAGTACTTCTTTCAAGGTAATGTCCTATGTTTTGCTGCGTATTTAACCTGAGGTCAGAGCGGTAAATTTTCGGCTTTCCATAACCCTAGGGCAGATTGAGCCAGGGAACGATCTGACCTGCCTCAGCCCCACCTGGAGGAAGAACGGCATAGCCATCAGCCAATACAAAACCGCGCAACATTGAAGAGTCCAAGTGCTCAAGGGGTGTTGCGATATTGGTATCCAACGAACACAAAGCTAACCTAACTTCGCGGGCTGGCCCCTTGAGTGAACTGCTGATTTGGCAGGTTTCAAGTTCCGGTAACGCTTGACCATTTGCACCTGCAATAAATGGCACTGCCAAACTCAACAATCCGATTACTGCAGATTGCGGATTGCCTGGCAATCCAATTAAGTGCCGTTCGCCGATCTTTGCCATCAGTTGGTGATACCCCGGGCGAACTAAAACAGCATCAATAACGAAGCTGCCACCGGCGTCAACAATTGCATTATGTAAATGATCCACCGGTCCAGCTGCAGTGCCACCGGTCGTAACGATTAAATCTGCTTTGGATTTTGAAATCGCAGCAAAGTGATCTTCGATGGTGTCTGCCACAAGCTTTACTTGATTTAACTCAGCGCCAATGTATTCAATCCAAAGTGGTAACTGTGGACCGAGTGAATCTCTAACTTTTCCATCGCGAGATGGGCCTGAACTCAATAATTCGTCACCAAAGACAAATACATCAATAACGATTTTCTTGAAAACCGTTAGTTCGTCATGACCGCCGGCTGCAGCAACGCCAATTATTGCTGGCGTTAACTTTGTTCCCTTTGGAATCAGTACATCGCCAGTCTTGGCCTCGTAGCCGCTTGGCCTAACGTCATGAAAGTAGGGAAGTGCGCCAGAGTCATCTAATAGTCCAGCTGCGCCATCGATTGCAATTACTTTTTCGCCGTCGATCTGGCTTTCTTCATCCTTTAATGCAGCGGTTGCACCAGCTGGCATAACTGCCCCAGTTGCAATGTGAACACATTCGCCAGCGTTAAGACTTTCCACAAACTCATGGCCTGCAAGTGCGTCGCCAACTCGCTTCCAAGGACCAGGACCACTGACAGCCCAACCATCGATGCGGGATGCGGCAAATGGTGGCATGTCTCCCAAGGCAACTACGTCCTGGGAAAGTACTTGACCTGCAGCCTCGCGCAACGGCAAGGTAACCGAAGGTGTGGGAGTGGCACTTTGATGCGCCAACACCCGTGCTTGTTCCCAGGTGACTTCGAACTCAGGGCCAGTACTCATTCCTCCATTGTTCTAGATCTTTTGTTCTAGATCTTCACATTGCGAGCCTGTAATGAGGTAAAACCCATTGAAATCGCGCGATAACTATCGCAATCGGACAAACCCCACGATAATAAGGGCATGTCTAACGTCTCGGGGGCTTTTGTGACCACAGATCCAATCTCAGTATTGGATCTGGCCCGTCTGGTGCGCTCTAATACTGCGGGCGCATTGGTCACTTTCTCCGGTGATGTTCGCGATAACGATCATGGCCGCGAAGTTTTGTCCCTTTCTTATGAAGCTCATCCGAGCGCCCAGGCATTGCTAGAAAAGGTTGCCCAGCAAGTGGCTGCGGAACATGACGTGGTTAGCGTCGCGGTTGCGCATCGTCACGGTGACATTGCAATCGGAGAAGCGGCACTTGTTGCAGCAGTTTCCGCAAAGCATCGCAAAGCTGCGTTTGACGCTTGCGAAGCCTTGGTTGACGAAGTTAAAGCACAAATTCCGATCTGGAAACATCAGGTTTTCGCAGACGGTACTGATGAATGGGTGAATTGCGCATGAGTGCCTTGATCGACACATTTGGCCGCGTTCACCGCGACATTCGCGTTTCACTTACTGATCGTTGCAACCTACGTTGCACCTACTGCATGCCACATGACTTCGCTGCCTGGATGCCCACTGAAGATTTGTTAACCACTGATGAGTTAATGACAATTCTTGAAGTTGGAATCGAAGCTGGTATCGATGAAGTTCGCTTAACTGGTGGCGAACCGTTACTGCGTCCAGACATCGTTGACATCGTGGCTCGAATTAACAGCCTGCCAAATCCACCAAAACTTTCGTTAACCACAAATGGAATTCGCCTAGCTGCTCTTGCTCAGCCTCTTAAAGATGCAGGATTAGAACGTGTAAACGTTTCGCTGGACACATTGAGCGCTGAGCGTTTCAAGTCAATGACTTATCGTGATCGTTTCGATGACGTATTAAAGGGATTGAAAGCTGCGCGTGATGCCGATCTAACTCCAATCAAAATCAACACAGTGTTGATGCCTGGCGTAAACGATGATGAAGCAGTTGGACTTCTTAAGTGGGCACTTGATGAAGGTTTCAAACTTCGCTTCATCGAGCAAATGCCACTAGATGCAGGTGGCATTTGGGATCGCTCAACCATGGTTACCGCCGATGATGTGTTCCATGCCTTGAATCCAGTTTTCTCGTTGACTCCAGTTGAAGCCAGAGGCTCAGCACCAGCCGAAGAATTCTTGATCAATGGTGGACCTGAGACTGTTGGAATTATTGCAAGTGTTACTCGTCCGTTCTGTGGTTCATGTGATCGCCTTCGCTTAACTTCGGATGGCCAATTGCGTTCCTGTCTCTTTGCAACCAGTGAAATGGATCTCCGTTTAGTGCTTCGCGAATCTGATGGCACTGACGAAGAAAAGCGCGCTGAAATTGCATCCCGATTTGGTAAGACTGTTTTGGCAAAGCTGCCAGGACATGGCATTAATGATCCGAGTTTTATTCAGCCAGCAAGGCCAATGTCGGCCATAGGCGGTTAGTTCGTGGCTGTAACCGTTAGATTTTTTGCTGCAGCACGTGCAGCTGCTGGAGTAAACGAAATCACTTTGGATTCATCATCAGCGATGCACATCTTGGATCAGGCGGCAGCACTTCACCCAAAGCTTGGTCAAGTACTCCCACAATGCAGCTATTTACTTGATGAAGTCTCGCTGCGAGATCTGAGCGTTGTTGTTTCTGATGGCTCAACACTTGATGTTTTGCCACCATTTGCGGGAGGGTGACTTGCTGAACTTACAAACTACAGATTACTTAATTGCACTGTGCCTAATGTTTGGCGCGATTCTCTACACTTCAGTGGGCCACGCTGGATCTTCGGTTTACATTGCGATCATGTCGCTGTTTGGTGTGCCAGCACAGGTTATTAAGCCGACCGCGCTTGTTTTAAACATCATCGTTTCCTCATATACAAGTTTCAAATACATTCGCGCCAAACTCTTTGATCTAAAGCTTTACCTGCCTCTGTCAGCTGGTGCCATACCTATGTCATTCCTTGGTGGCTCAATCAATCTTCCGGGAGATGTTTACAAGCCAATTGTTGGATTGATCCTGTTGTTTGCAGGCATCATGTTCCTATTTCAACTAACGCCCAAGTCAACCGGTGAAGCAAAGCATCCACACTTTGCAATTTCAGTACTGACAGGTGCATCAATTGGGTTACTTTCCGGATTGACTGGAACTGGCGGAGGCATCTTCTTATCGCCACTAATCATTTTCTTTGGCTGGACATCTGTTAAAGGTGCATCGGGAACTGCCGCTCTGTTTATTCTTACTAATTCAGTTTTTGGCCTCCTGGGCCACATTTCGTCAGTTTCCAATTTGCCAGACGCCTTATGGATTTATGCAGTAGCAGTAATCATCGGAGCATTGATTGGTACCCGACTGGGAATCAAGCAGTTCTCAAATGAAGGCGTTCGTAGAGCGCTTGGCTTGGTGTTGATTATTGCGAGCATGAAACTCATCTTTAACCTCTAGAAGTAAGGCTTAGATCGCGAATACTTTCAAATAGGCGCATAATTAGACGGTAACTCGGGAGGTGGATATGCCAAAGATTCTGGCATCGCGTATTGCAGAACTGCAAAAATCACGCACTCCATACGTTCACGCCCGCGTCGTACTCGCTGAAAAACCAACTTCAGCAAAGCCTGGAGATGAAGCCATCATTTTTGCTGATGGTTCAATGGAAGGTTTTGTTGGAGGATCCTGCTCTGACTCGACTGTGCGATCCCAAAGCGTTGCCTTACTTGAAGAGGGAACGCCAATTTTGCTTCGCATCGCACCAATGCCTGAGATTGATACCCAGTCAGGAAAACGAACCGTTCACAATCCATGCCTTTCCGGCGGAACTTTAGAGATATTTTTGGAGCCGATCATGCCAGCACCAGTTGTAGCAATTTACGGAGATAGCCCAATTTCAGGCGCATTACTAAAGCTTGGTCCAGTTGCCGGCTATGAAGTGGTCGAATGGAGTTCCGACGTTGACTTGAATAACGCTTTTGCAATCATCGTTGCCGCTCATGGTCGTGAAGATGAAACTATGTTGCT
>JAIOWT010000050.1 GCA_021742025.1 Candidatus Nanopelagicales bacterium | reverse complement strand
AGATCTATTTCATCTCTTTCATGTTCCAAATACTTCGGCCAGGTGTAGTTCTTGGGTGGGGGGAGTCGGTTATCTTTATCAAAATTCCAAACCCCAGTATCTGGTTTTCCATTTTCTACCATTATGTTTAAACGGATCCGCTGCGCACGATAAAAAGTTTCCATCAAGAACGACTTTTGCTTATCTGCCCAGGTTTTGAAATCAATGCGTGAGGTTAAGAAGAAATCATTCGGTACGAATTGCACCCCAAATTCTTGAAGCTGACTGTATTGCCGAAAAGACGATGGTTCAGCGGCGTGGATCTGGATTTTGCCCAACTTCTTTGTAACTTCAGTGAGCCCATCAGTAGTTGTTGGGCTTTTCAAGTAAGTAACTTCGTAGCCAGCAACTTCTAATTCCTTGGCAAAATGCCGAGCTGAGGAAATCAAGAAGAATAAGCGCTCTTTGTGCCAGGGACGACCCGAAGTCATGCGCGCACTTTCAATGATTACAACGTGATCTGTTTTAGGATCTGAATCCTTCAAAACCCCAAAGTTGAGATTCAGGTGATCGAAAGGGATGTAAAGAATACGTTTAGTCACCTTGATTTACATTTCTCGGAACAGTACTTAACGTTTTCCCAATCACGTTGCCATTTTTTACGCCACTCAAACTGCAGCCCGCAGGTAAGGCAGGTCTTTGGAGCAAAACCATTCTTTGTCTGTGCGATGCGAGGCATGAGCCAATCTAAGCATCTGCCATAGAAGTACGCCCGAGAGGACTCGAACCTCCAACCGACAGGGTAGAAACCTGGTGCTCTATCCATTGAGCTACGGGCGCATCGCTAGCGGGGAACCCACAAGCGCTCCAATTCTATCTGCGGGAAACCACCATTGTTTATCGCACGTTAGACTCATGATCATGGCTGAGTTCATTTATACCCTTTCAAAAGCACGTAAAGCCCATGGCGACAAGGTCATTCTTGATGACGTAACCCTGTCCTTCTTGCCTGGCGCCAAGATTGGCGTTGTTGGTCCTAACGGCGCTGGTAAGTCCACATTGCTAAAGATCATGGCCGGTGTCGAGAAGATTTCTAACGGTGACGCCATGCTTTCGGCCGGCTACACAGTAGGCATGCTTGCCCAAGAACCAGACTTGGATGATTCAAAGAGTGTTATTGAAAATGTGCAAGAGGGCGTTGCCGAGACAATGGCAATGCTGGCTCGCTTCAATGAAGTCTCAGCACAGATGGCTGACCCAGATGCCGACTTTGATGCCTTGATGGCCGAAATGGGAACTCTGCAAGAAGCAATCGATCACAAGAATGCTTGGGATCTTGATAACCAACTCGAACAAGCAATGGATGCACTTCGTTGCCCACCAAGTGATGCAGATGTCAGCGTACTTTCCGGTGGCGAGCGCCGACGCGTAGCACTTTGCAAACTTCTATTACAACAACCTGATCTATTGCTACTGGATGAACCAACTAACCACCTTGATGCCGAGAGCGTTAACTGGCTAGAACAACATCTAGAAAAATATCCAGGAACCGTTATTGCAATCACTCACGATAGATACTTCCTGGACAACGTTGCGCAGTGGATTCTTGAACTCGACCGAGGCCGTGCATATCCTTACGAAGGTAACTACTCAACATATTTGGAAAAGAAGCAAGCACGCCTCAAGGTTGAAGGCGCTAAAGACGCAAAACTTTCCAAGCGACTACAAGAAGAACTCGAGTGGGTTCGTTCTAATGCAAAGGCTCGTCAAACCAAGAGTCGCGCACGTCTTGATCGCTACGAAGAAATGGCGATCGAAGCTGAAAAGACTCGCAAGATGGACTTTGAAGAAATTCAGATTCCACCTGGCCCACGCCTAGGTAACGTTGTAATCGAAGCCGACAAACTCGGTAAAGGTTTTGGCGATCGCATCTTGATGGATGACTTGTCTTTCACATTGCCGCGTAACGGCATCATCGGTGTGATCGGACCTAACGGTGTGGGTAAAACCACGCTGTTCCGCATGATTGTTGCGGCTGCTGAAGGTGACACCAGCGATGCTTCAACTCAACCAGACTCAGGAACCCTGCGCGTCGGCGAAACTGTAAAGCTTTCCTATGTTGACCAGAGTCGCGCCGGATTAGATCCTGCAAAGAACGTTTGGGAAGTAGTTTCCGACGGTCTTGACTGGATTAAAGTTGGCGCAGTTGAAATGCCATCGCGCGCCTACATTGGTGCATTTGGATTCAAAGGCCCAGACCAGCAAAAACCTTCAGGCGTGCTCTCCGGTGGTGAGCGCAATCGCTTGAACCTTGCACTTACCTTGAAGCAGGGCGGAAACGTATTGCTGCTCGACGAACCTACTAACGATTTAGATGTTGAAACCTTGGGTTCATTGGAAAACGCCCTCCTTGAGTTCCCTGGTTGCGCCGTGATCACATCGCACGATCGCTGGTTCCTGGACCGGATTGCAACTCACATCTTGGCCTACGAAGGCGATTCAACTTGGTTCTGGTTTGAAGGAAACTTCGAGTCCTATGAAAAGAACAAGATTGACCGCCTCGGTGCCGATGCAGCTCGTCCACATCGCGCAACGTATCGCAAACTAACTCGAGGTTAATTTCCAAGTTTTGGATCCTCGTACGCCTTAAGTTTGAGAGCCGTTCATTTCTGGTTATTTTCGGTGTGTCACATTTAGGGCATGAAAGACGTAATCAAATCAGGTGTAGTTAAGCCTTGGATTACCCGCAACATTGCTCTCGTTGCTCACGACAACCAAAAAGCAGAATTACTCGACTGGACTAGGCAAAATCGGCGCCTGTTATCTAGACATAATCTGTTTGCGACTGGAACAACCGGATCTCTGCTGGCGGAAGCTTTGGACTTACCGGTGAATCGATTCTTGAGTGGTCCACTAGGTGGTGATCAGCAAATCGGTGCAGCAATTGCAGAAGGCAAAATCGACATCTTAGTTTTCTTCTGGGATCCACTCGAGCCACAACCCCATGACCCAGATGTTAAGGCGTTACTGAGAATTGCAACCTTGTGGAACGCTGGAATCGCTGTTAATCGAACCACAGCTGACATGTTGATAACTTCCCAGTTGTTCGAGGCTGACTTTCCCACGAAGCGCCCACAATTCAACGTCAACGACATCAGAACAGATTTAGTAGACGCCTGATAGCAACCCGCTACGCTGAATACATTAAATCTCGTGAGGGCAGGTAGTAAGTGGCAGCGTTAACGATTCCAGTGAATTTGCGCTGGGGTGACATGGATATCTTCAAGCATATAAACAACGTTGCTTACGTCGGATACTTAGAAGATGCTCGTGTAGCGCTTTTGGCGCAAGCAGGTTTTGCCCCTGACTTAGACGGCTTTGGACAATTAGTTGTTCGCCACGAAATTGATTACGTTAAGCCACTGGTATTTCAGCAAGCACCAATCGAGATGACAGTCTGGATTGAATCGATGGGGAATACCTCGTATGTAATTGGCTACTCGATGCATGATGGCAATGTTGAATACCTGCGGGCCAAGACGACCATGGTTTGCATCGATTTGGAACGTGGCCGTCCCGGTCGAATTCCAGTTGAACTTCGGGAAACTTACACTCGATTAATGCGAAATTAAGGCGTATTCACCAAGCTGTGTGCAGCAGCTACTAAATATTCCCACAGCTGGTCATGTAAATTTTCGTCCATAGGAATTTGGGAAAGCGAGGCATGCATGTGGTAAATCCATCGATCTCGAGCATCGTCATCAATAACGAAGGGCATGTGGCGCATCCGAAGTCTCGGGTGACCGCGCTCTGCCTGATAAGTGGCTGGGCCACCCCAGTATTGCTGTAAGAAGAGTGTTAGGTGCCGGCGTGATTCCGTTAAGTCTTGATCGACATACATCGGACGCAAAACTTCATCAGTCTCAATGCCTTGGTAAAAACCATCGACGAGTTTGACGAAGAATTCTTCGCCACCAACTGCATCAAATAGTGTTTGTTCCACGCCTCTAGTTTGCCGTACTTGGTGCGGTTACTTGAGCATCTAACTTTCGAGCAGCTTTGGTTATGTTTCTGGTCATAGAGCCAAAGACGAATCCATGAAATGGCCAGACCGACCACCAATAAATGTGTCCCGAGAGTCCCTTTGGATGATAAATCGCATGCTGGTGGTACATAGTTTCGCCAGCATCATTTTCTTCAACGCGCAGTTCTAACCAAGCAAGTCCTGGCATGTGCATTTCGGCTCGGAGCCTAAGCAGTGATCCAGGGATACATTCTTCAACGCGCCAGAAATCTACAATCTCACCAGCGAGTAATTTATTGGGGTCTCGCCGACCTCGACGAATACCCGGCCCGCCGAAAAATCGATCGATAAGTCCTCGGGTTTCCCACGCTAATGGGAAGGAGTACCAACCGTTCTCGCCACCGACTCCTTCGATGATTCGCCAAAGTGATTCCGGCGTTGAATGTGAAGGTACATATCGATCGTCAGTATAGAGCGAACCACCGGCCCAATCCGGGTCGGTTGGAAGTGGATCACTTGGTTCACCGACCATAGAAGCTGACGACCAACGAGAAGTTACGTTTGCTTGCTTAATTCGAGTCAATGCAATTGCAACTGAATCTTCAAATCCCATAAGGCCTTCGGGTGGGTCTGGAATGTACTTCTTGATGTCGTTTTCGGCGCAAATAACTTCAGTCTTTAAGCTGTCGACCAATGGCCGGGCAATGTTCTTTGGAACTGGGGTAACAAGCCCAATCCAACGGGCCGAAAGCCCAGGGGATAGTAAGTTGATGGGCAAAATGATTCGTTTCCGAAGCCCAGCTACTTTTGCGTAACCATGCATCATCTTTTGATAAGTAAGTACATCAGGTCCACCGATGTCAAAAGTGCGACTTAACCCAGCTGGCAGATTCCGGGCTTCAATTAAGTATCTCAATACGTCGCGAATTGCGATCGGCTGAATTTTTGTGCGAACCCAACGAGGCGTAATCATCGCTGGAAGTCTTTCGGTTAGGTAGCGAAGCATTTCAAACGAAAGGCTTCCCGAACCGATAATTACCGCAGCTCCGTACGCAATAGTAGGAACTCCCGAACTTAGAAAAATGTTGCCAACCTCAGCGCGAGAGCGTAGGTGTGGTGAAAGTTTTGGATCATTTTGTAAGCCACCCAAGTAAACAATTTTGCCCACATTGTTTGCCTTGGCTGCCTGCGCAAACACTTCAGCAGTGTGCCGCTCAGTTTCCTCGAAATCACCAGGGCTACCAATCGCATGGATTAAGTAATACGCAACATCGACATCGCGAAGAGCCCTGTCACTTACATCAGGGTCATCTGCGGTTCCAGAAACAATTTCGACTTGATCATGCCAAGGGTGTTGTGAAATGCGCTCTGGATGCCTAACGAGTACGCGAACCCGCGCCCCTTCTTCCAAGAGGCGTGGGATCAATCGGCCACCGATATATCCAGTAGCTCCAGTGACAAGGCAAAGTTGTGACATACCTAAGTGTTACGGGTAATTAGCCAACGCGCAGGTTGGAGTTACCTATTTCTCCCAATTCGTGTTTTGGCTAAAGTTTGCAACATTCAAAATCTCGCCGTTTCGTATGTACCAAAGCACTCCGGCCTCATCGCGAACTTTGGTTGTGCGTAGCGCCACTGCCTCGACTCTGCCCTTAACGGTTCCAATCTCGACCTCGTCACCGATTCCGTACTGATCTTCCAAAATCAAGAACAGACCAGAAATGTAATCTTTTACAAGTGTCTGAGCTCCAAAGCCAAGCGCAACACCTGCTATGCCTGCGCTAGCAAGAAGTGGACCAATGTTGACGCCAAGGACTGTTAGGGCCATCAAGAATGCGGTGCCCCAAATAGCAACTGAAATGATCGTGTTCAAAACCGTGGAAACGGTTTCGCTTCGTTGATCTCGGCGTTCGCTAGATCCAAATGCCTGCCTAATTAGGCGGTTACTTGCTCGCACCATTAAGAATCGGGCTACAAAAGCGACCAAGAAGATCGCGATTATCTTTAGGGGTTCCCCCATTAGCCAATCTGGAAAGTCTGAGTTTGTCATACCTCTATTTTGGCGACAATTAACATACTTGTCTTGGGTCGTAGTCGTGTCGAAAGATGTTTATCGTAAAGTAGAGACATGAAGACAAGCATTCGCCGTATCTGGTCCACTTCATCCGCCGTGGCAGTTTTGGTTTCAACATCGGTAGCACCTGCCTTTGCCGAATCAACGAAACGTGATGACGGCGATCAGCCCGGCGAACCGATGGGCACCCTAAATGCAATTCTTTGGTTCGTAGTTCTTCCGCTGGCTATCTCAGGTCTTATTGCGCTGTTAACAATGGGACCGAGTTGGACCAGCGCCGCTCGCAAGTCAACTAAAGGCGGATTCCTCGATGACCCAACTTTGAGTGACCGCCAGGTTGAAGCGGACGCAGCAAAGCGTGAAATTAGTTACTAAAGCTTGAATACAAAAAGAGGCGAACCGATTTGGGTTCGCCTCTTTTTCATTTGCTATCTACAGATCGGCTGCTTGGCAGCGAAGTGAGCGTGCCACGTTGTCTCGTAATTCCTTTACGAGGCGGGTAGCTCCGACGTCCTTACTGCTAGCAATAAATGAATCAGCCTTCGCAAGAATCTCTGGTGAGCCAAGCAAAGATGGGAAGAGACCCATAGTTATCGTTTGGGCAATTTCATTTGTTCGGGTTTCCCAGATGGATTCGAGAACTGAGAAGTACTTATCAACATAAGGAATCAATAGTTCGCGTTGATCTGGTTGCGAGAAGCCACCGACCGTTGAATCCAATATTGCATTGGCTAGATCATCCTTATCAACTGCCGCGCTCCAAGCCGCAGACTTTGCCTCAGCAGTTGGAATTCCAGAACGAGCAGATGCAGCTTGACGTTGGCCACCGGCAGTATTGTCGCGAGCCAACTCTTCATCAATCGCAGTTGCTGGAATTGCGCC
>JAIOWT010000049.1 GCA_021742025.1 Candidatus Nanopelagicales bacterium | reverse complement strand
AGCTTAAGCGGATGCTTGCTGATGCTGACGAACTATTGCTCGCAACTGACGAGGACCGTGAAGGTGAAGCGATCGCTTGGCACCTAATGGAAATTCTTCGACCAAAAGTTCCAGTGCGCCGAATGGTGTTCCACGAAATCACTCCAGAAGCAATTCGTCACGCAGCGGAATCAACTCGTGATCTAGATATGCAACTAGTTGATGCGCAAGAAACCCGTCGCCTTATCGATCGACTTTATGGCTTTGAAGTTTCACCCGTGCTTTGGCGGAAAGTTCAAGCCGGTCTTTCTGCGGGCCGCGTGCAGTCTGTTGCAACTCGATTGATCGTAGAAAAAGAACGTGAGCGCATTGCTTACAAGCGCGCATCGTATTGGGACATCGAAGGAACATTCGATCCTCAATCATTCAGTGCAAACTTAGTTGCAGTTGATGGCAAGAAGATTGCGCAAGGAAAAGACTTTGATTCGCTGGCTCAGATAAAGGACGCCAGTCTGGTTCATCTCGATGAGGATGTGGCAAAGAGCCTTTGCACGTCACTAAGTGGTGCCAAGTTTGCCGTCCGTTCCGTTGATGATCGGCCATACTCAAGCAAACCAAAAGCTCCATTCATGACTTCAACCATGCAGCAAGCTGCATCAGGTCGATTGAAGTGGGGAGCGCAACGCACTATGCGTGTGGCGCAAGCTCTGTATGAACGCGGTTACATCACTTACATGCGAACCGACTCGACAACGCTATCTGATACTGCATTGAACGCAGCTCGCAAACAAGCTGCAGAACTTTACGGTAGTGATCATGTTTCAGAAGCACCACGTCGCTACGATCGCAAAGTTAAGAATGCGCAAGAAGCGCACGAAGCAATTCGTCCTGCCGGTGATGTCTTCCGGACACCGGCTGAAGTTGCTGGCGAATTAGTCGGCGATGAGTTTGCCCTGTATGACTTGATTTGGAAACGAACTGTTGCTAGTCAAATGGCTGATGCCAAGGGAACAACTGCAACAATTCGCATTGGTGCAACTAGTGGTGATGGCCGTGACGCTGAATTTTCAGCAAGTGGAACGGTTATTACGTTCCGTGGACACATGGCTGCTTATGATGATGCCGATGAAGATCAGGATGAAAAGAACGAAGCCCGCCGCTTGCCTGCTGTGAAGGTAGGGGATTCGGTTACTGCAGTTTCGTTAGAGCCAAGTGGTCACTCAACAAATCCACCAGCTCGTTATACCGAGGCAACTTTGGTTCAAAAGCTTGAAGAACTTGGTATCGGTCGCCCTTCAACTTACGCTGCAATCGTTAGCCGCATTATTGATCAGGGTTATGTGTGGAAGCGCGGTAGCGCATTAGTTCCACACTTCTTGGCATTCACTGTTACTCGCTTGATGGAAGAAAACTTCACTCAACTTGTTGACTACGATTTCACAGCATCACTAGAAGAAGTTCTGGATGAAGTAGCAAACGGCGAACAAGGACGATTAGAAGTTTTAAAGCGTTTTTACTTTGGTGAAAAAACTGAAGGTTCAATTTTCCCTGGCTTAGCTCCGTTGGTTTCGGTCTATGGCGACATCGATGCCCGCGCAATGGCTTCGCTTCCGATCGCAGGCCATGAAGGCATCATTCGTGTTGGTAAGTACGGTCCTTACTTGGAACGCGGTGAAGGCGAAACTCTTCAGCGCGCGAACATTCCGCAGGATCTTGCGCCAGATGA
Source organism: Candidatus Nanopelagicales bacterium (assembly GCA_021742025.1). The sequence goes on along the minus strand of JAIOWT010000049.1, from coordinate 5,375 downwards.
AATGACTGCCGAAAAAGCTGAAGAACTTTTCAATGCTCCATCTGGTGAACGCGAACTTGGTGTAGATCCAGAAACTGAGCGCGTCATTATGGCTAAGACTGGACGTTACGGTCCTTACTTCACTGAGGTATTGCCCGAAGGTTCGCCAAAGAAAGAAAAGCCTCGCACTGCATCGCTGTTTTCAACTATGGATGTTGAGCAAGTTTCACTTGATGATGCACTTCGGATGTTTACTTTGCCACGTGAAATCGGCTTAGATCCAACTGAAGGTGAGCCAATCACTTCTCAAAATGGTCGTTACGGCCCTTACTTGTTAAAGGGTAAAGACTCACGCACCTTGCCAGATGAAGAATCAATCTTCAGTTGCACACTTGAAGAGGCGCTGGCACTGTTTGCGCAGCCAAAACTTCGTCGCGGTCGGGGCCAGGCAGCTGGACCGTTAAAGGTTGTCGGCGTTGACCCTTCAACCCAGAAGGAAGTTGTGGTTCGTGAAGGTCGCTTCGGTATCTACATCACTGATGGCGAAACCAACGCTTCACTTCGTGGTGGCGATTCGGTCGAGACGATTTCGATTGAGCGCGCATCTGACTTGTTAGCTGAACGCCGCGCAGCTGGTCCTTCGGTAAAGAAGCCAGCAGCTCGTAAAGCTGCAGCTAAGAAGCCACCAGTTAAGAAGAAAGCAACGGCCAAGAAGAAGGCAGCCAAAAAGACTGTCGGTGGCACAAAGGTGATCAGTGGTGCTGCAGCCAAAAAAGCTGCAGCTAAAACTAAGACTGGTGTTGGTTCAACTCCAGTTGAATCTGACGTCACACCAGTTGGCTAGAGTTTGAATCGTGGCTACCGGATTGTTTATTGCGATTGAAGGCGGTGAAGGCGCCGGAAAATCAACCCATTCAAAGCGCCTTGCTGAATACTTGCAATCGCTTGGCCATGAAGTAGTTCTCACGCGCGAACCGGGCGGCACTCCAACTGCCGAAAAGATCCGAAACATTTTGTTGGATCCAGAAATCACTGACATGCCAGATCACACGGAAGCTTTATTGTTTGCAGCCTCGCGCGCGGACCATGCAGCTAACTTGATCCGTCCAGCATTGGAACGTGGCGCCACAGTTATCTGTGATCGCTACTTTGATTCCTCCGTTGCCTATCAAGGTTTCTCGCGTGGCCTAGGGGCTGACAAGATTCGGGATTTGAGCCTTTGGGCCACTGGAAATCTCATTCCAGATTTCACCATTTATCTAGATGTGCCGCACGAAGCAGCTGAACAGCGCATGGATGGAACTGATCGGATGGAAATTCAGTCTCGAGATTTTCATGAAGCCGTGCACCAAGCTTTCCGCGACATTGCGGCTGCCTCTTCCTATCCAAACGTAGTTATTGATGCGACTGAACCAAAAGATGATGTGGCCGCCGCTGTGCGAGCTGCAATAGACGGAGTACTTGCATCACGATGAATGTTTTTGATTCCTTGATTGGTCAAGAGCATGCTGTGGACGAAATGAAACACGCAGTTACCGATGCCGCAAAAGTAGCAATCGGTGAACGTGGTGATGCCATGACACATGCTTGGCTAATCACTGGTCCACCAGGAAGTGGCCGAAGCACTCTTGCGCTTGCGTTTGCGGCATCTTTGATTTGTCCGAATGGGGGTTGCGGCGAATGTATCGATTGCCGAAATGTTGCCGCGGGAGTTCATCCAGATGTTGAACACATTGTTCCTGAAGGCATAAATTACAAAGTCGAAGCCACTCGTAATCTAATTGAACGTGCTTCGCTTCTTCCAACTCGCTCGCCATGGCACGTAATTGTTGTTGAAGACGTTGATCGATTCCGAATTGATGCGGCTTCAACATTGCTTAAGTCCCTTGAAGAGCCACCACCGGCAACGGTTTGGTTATTGTGTGCGCCAACTGTAGATGATGTGTTCCCAACGATTCGTAGTCGGTGCCGTCACGTGGCATTGACGTCACCAACATTCGCTGCGATTTCGCAGCAATTAACTGCGCGCTTTGGCATTGACCCAGCTATGGCCGCTTGGGCAACCCGCGCTGCGCAAGGTCACATTGGTCGAGCTCGAGCACTTGCCACTGATGAAAACGTGAGACTGCGTCGCAAGCAGATACTGGACATCCCGACGAATCTGCGGGTTGTTAGTTCGTGTTTTGATCAAGCTAACAAGATCGTTGCTAGTGCAAATGCCGATGCAGATGCCATCGTGACGCCACTTGATCAAGAAGATGACCAAGACATTCGAACGGCTTTTGGCGAAGGCGCCGAGGGTAAAGGCCTGAAGACCGTTGAGCGACAAATGAAAAGTGCACTGAAAGATTTGGATGATCGCGCAAAATCGCGCCGCCGCCGAGTCCTTAGTGATCAATACGATCGAGTCCTATTGGACTTAACTGGTTATTACCGTGATGTTTTGGTGGTTCAATCTGGTGCCAATGTCGAACTCGTTAATGAAGAACTTCGCGAATCTATTGAGCGCGTGGGAAGTGTTGATGATGAGTCTGCAACACTGCGACGAATTGCTGCGATAACTGAAGCTCGCGATCAGATTGTTGCAAACGTTAATCCGTTAAATGCCTTCGAGTCGTTGTTAGTGAGTTTGAGAGATCCAAGGCTTACCGCGATAGTTGGATAGTTTCCCAATCTACTTCTCCTGGTTTAAGGTCGAAGTAGTTACATTTAGGGGCGGATCTTGCGGAAATTTCTAGCTGTTGTCATGGCGTTGGTTATTGGCATTATTGGTTATCGAGCACTTCAAGCGAACCCCAATAACGCGAGTTCACCAGAAGCCAGTGAAAGTGCATCGGTTCCGCAAGGTGAAGGACTCGATGGCTACTACGCGCAACAACTTGATTGGTCAGACTGTAAAGACGGCTTTGAGTGTGCAGAATTCAATGTCCCAATTGATTATGCAAACCCCACCAACGGTGCACTTCAAATCTCTGTAATCAGAAAACTGGCAACTGGTTCGGCGCAAGGGTCTCTCGTATTAAACCCGGGTGGACCAGGTGGCTCTGGAATCGAATACACAACTTATGACGAATATGTTGTGAGCGATACCTTGCGTGAGAACTTTGACATTGTTGGTTTTGATCCACGTGGAGTTGGAGAAAGCACACCAGTTGAATGCCTCAACGATGAGCAAACGGAAGATTACATTGCACTTGATGGTTCCCCAGATAACCAAACTGAAATTGATGAGGCGCAGGCTATGGCGGAATTGTTTGCACAATCATGTGCCACAAACTCACCAGAAATCTACGAGTTTTTAGATACGGTAAGCGCAACTCGGGACATCGATATTTTGCGGACACTTTTGGGTGACGAGAAGTTGAACTGGCTGGGAAAAAGTTATGGAACTTTTCTGGGCGCAACCTATGCCGACTTATTTCCTGACCGAGTCGGTCGAATGTTGCTTGATGGAGCTATAGATCCAACACTGACTAACGAGCAACTTTCTTATGGGCAGGCACTCGGTTTCGAACTTGCACTCGAACGATTTGTCGATGACTGTGCCACAAAATCAGATTGCCCACTTGATGCAAGTGGTGCAGCCGGAGTCTCTGAAGTTAGTGATCTGCTAACTGATTTAGATGCAAGCCCAGTGACTCTGGACGATGGTCGGTTATTCACTCAGGCCATGGGCACTTTAGGTGTAGTTGGCTCGCTGTATGACAAGGAGTATGGCTGGCCTGAATTGCGCGAGAATTTAGGACTAGCTTTCGATGCTGACTACTCAGGCTTAGCTAGCAGCGTTGATTTTTACACTGGCAGAAATTCTGATGGATCATTTAAAGACAACTCAAATGACGCAATCGCTGCAGTTAACTGCTTAGATCGACCAGATCGGGCCACGCTGGATCAGACCGTTTCACTGGCCGCGCAATGGAAAGTCGATGCACCCAACTTTGGTGAGTACCTTGCTTGGAGCAACATTGGGTGTAGCTATTGGAAAGCTGCTGCCACTGGTGTTCCAAAAAAGATCACTGCGCCTGGAACACCGACAATTTTGGTAGTCGGAACTGTCAATGATCCAGCCACACCGTATGCCTGGAGTCAGGTCCTTGCCGCACAGCTATCAAAGGGAGTCTTGCTCACGCTTGATGGCGATGGACACACGGCTTATTACCAAGGCTCAAATTGCATCGACGAAGTAGTCGACAACTTTTACTTAACAGGTCAAGCAAAATCTGGAATTTTCTGCTCCGATGGGCCGTAAGTTGAGTGCATTAGAGTTGGAGCAAGTCACGGTAGAGATGGAAGTTTGTTAATGGAGAACCATAAAGCCAGTTATCGCCAAACTGCATGGATACTCATCGTCGGTGGCGTTATCGGCATTGTCGCCTCCATCGAATTGATAATCCAAAAGATTTCTGTTCTAAGCAACCCTGACTTTGTGCCCAACTGCGATATCAACCCAGTGCTTTCCTGCGGCTCTGTTATCAACACCGAGCAAGCATCACTATTTGGATTTCCAAATCCGGTCTTGGGAGTTATTGGCTTCACGATTGTGATTATGTTTGGCGCACTTCTGTTTACGGGAGTCGAATTACCGAGGTCGATGTGGGTTGGGTTAAACCTAGGCGCTCTGGCTGGAATGTTTTTTGTTATTTGGCTAGTTGGACAAAGCCTTTATGTAATCGGCGCACTTTGCCCTTGGTGCATGGTGGTGTGGGCAGTAACTATTCCGATTTTCTGGCAAGTAACAATCGACAATCTTGCTAGCGGACGTTTAAGCCTTGGGAAATCACTTTCCGAAATCATCGTTGCTCTGAAGTGGATTCTGGTTGGAGCTTCCTACTTAATTATCATGGCATTGATTTTTGTTCGCTGGCAAGACTTTTGGCTTAAGTAATTTTCATCCTCTGACGACATTTCATTAGACTCTTACTACGCAATAACGTTTGATTGCGTGACGCCACCTTAGCTCAGGGGTAGAGCAACGCACTCGTAATGCGTAGGTCGTGAGTCCGATTCTCACAGGTGGCTCTAGAAGTAACTCCGCAGTTACAAATTCTTCTCAAAAAATTCCACTGACCGTTGCAAAGATAATTCCAACTGCGGCTCAAAAGCATGTTGCTCACCTTCATAAATATGAAGAGTCACATCTTTATCAAGCGCTTGCATCTGACTTACCGCTCGCTCTGACCAGGCTAATTTGCAAATACTGTCTGCAGTTCCATGATGAATCATGATTGGATCATCGATTTTGTCAAAGTAATTTTCGGCTGAGATTCCTGCCCAAAAATCGGGAGTGTCTTCTGGACTACCGAATCTCTCAATAATTGGATTGCCAACTGCTGGCATGTTTCGACCCCATTTGTTGAAGTTATCAACGTAGTTAGCACTCACTGGCGCATACAAAA
>JAIOWT010000048.1 GCA_021742025.1 Candidatus Nanopelagicales bacterium | reverse complement strand
GGCACGCTGTTGTGCATAAAGTTCAATGGTCGAGCGCCTTTGATCAGAACAATTGTCGGAATAATTGCAATCTTGCCGGCGAGACCAGCATCGCGAACACCAGTACAGAATTTCTCAAGTCGATCTTGGTGGTAACAAATCTGAAGCTGAAGGAACTTTGCGCCTGCTGCATATTTCTTTGCAACGCGCTGCACGCGATACTCAAATGGTGGAGCGCCAGGATTCTCAACTGCACCAATAAACATATGCGGAGCTGGATCAATCTTGCGACCTGACATGTATTCGCCGCGCTTGATTGTACTCATTAGTCGAACAAGTTGCGGGCCATCTAAATCGAATACTCGACGTGCTTCGGTTTCATCGCCAGCAGTTACATCATCACCAGTAAGTGCAACAAAGTTTTCAACGCCAAACATCGAGGCACCCATGATGTCAGCTTGTTGCGCCAATCGATTCTTGTCGCGACAAACAACTTGCAGAATTGGTTCAAGCCCAAGTTGTTTCATGGCAATTGCAGACGCAACGTTTGAAACGTGGGCATGGGCAGCAGTGTTATCTGTTGCATTTACGCCGTCGAACCAACCACGGAAGCGATCTGCGTACTTCTTTGCTTTTTCAAATCCGTTTCCATCAAGCGTGTGGAACTCAGCGGTAAAAACTGTTTCAGTTGTATTTAGTAATTTGTTCTCAAGTGTTGACATTAATGACCAACTCCTTGCTTAACTACTTCATCTGTTGTGTTCTTCCATCCGGTTGGAGTCCAGCGATCCCGCTTAGTAAAGAAGTTCTTCCAGGATGAAGTTCCCTTTAGGCGGTTATCAACCGGCGGGCGTAAATGGTTGTATTCGTCCTTCCAGGATGAAGGCAACGGCCAGTCTTGCGTGCGGTCGTAGGCCTTTAGCCAGACACATTTCATTTCAGGCTTAACTTCGCAATGACCGTTTTCGCGCACGCCACCACATGGGCCATTGCGCAGAGTCTTTGGACAATTCATTGGGCAAGTCATGCCTGTTGAATGCAAAACACATTGCCCGCAGTCTTGGCATCCCCAAACGGGACCCTTAACTACGTGTTCGATCGTTGCGATGAAGGTTGTCATGTTTGGGTTTACTTTCCGCGCTTTACTGCGATGAGTTCCTTAGCTTTACGGACTGCAGTAGATGCATCTGCTGCGTAGCCATCAGCGCCAACCACGTCGGCGTATTCCTGAGTAACAGGAGCTCCACCCACCATGATGATTACGTCATCGCGCATACCAGCCTTGGTAATTTCGTGGATGTTTACCTTGAACATAGGCATTGTGGTTGTTAGGAATGCTGACATACCAACAACATCCGGCTGATGTTCCTTGATTGCATCAATGAATTTTTCAGGTGCACACTGCACTCCGATATCAATAACCTGGAAGCCAGCGCCTTCAAGCATGATGTTCACTAAGTTCTTGCCAATGTCGTGAACGTCGCCCTTTACGGTTCCCATTAGGAATGTTCCGACTGTCTCCGCGCCAGTGTCTGCCAGTAGTGGACGAAGCACATCTAACGCGCCACTCATTGCGCGACCTGCAATAAGCATCTCCGGCACGAAGTAATCGCCACGTTCGAAACGTGCGCCTACTTCTTCAAGTGAAGGAATCAGTGCATCGAACAAGATCGAGTCAGGAGTTAATCCAGAGTCAAGTCCCATATGGGTTAGCTCTAGCACGCGTGGTGCATTGCCTTCCATGGTGCGTTCATACATTTCTTTTAGGATCTCGTCGGGTGTCATGCCGCTCCTTCTTGTTGTAAGCCTTGCGCTTGGTTTAATTCACGTCGCATTAGTTGAGCAATGTGCAATTCATCGCCGGGGGTAATTCTCTCAGCTGGTCCACTAACCGACAAAGCCGCGATTGCTTTGCCGTTTGCATCTAGAACTGGGATCGCAACTGCAATTAGCCCTTGTTCTAGTTCGTTTCGAATTACTGCGTATCCCACTTCACGCGCTTTTCGAATGTGCTGATCTAGTATTGCAAAATCTGTGATCGTTTCAGTCGTGCGAGACGCCAAAGTGCTGGGTACCGTCGCGCCACCGAAAGCAATAAGAACTTTTCCGGCTGCTGAGCAATGTGCTGGCACACTCTCACCTACCCAGTTGCGGCTACCTAATAGGTATGAGCCTTCAACTTGAGCAATGTTGTCGATGCCGTTGTGACCAGTTACTGCAAGGCTTACGGTTTCGTGCGTAATGTCAGCAATGCGTTCCATGGCTGGAGTTAATGAGCCAATCAAAGCTGTGTAAGCGCCGCCACGAACGGCAAACTGATTCAAAACTGGCCCGGCTTCAAATCCACTGACTGTGCTTCGAGCCAAAAGCCCACTTCTTTCTAGGGCACTCAAGATTCGGGAAGTTGTTCCTTTGGCAAGACCAGTTGCGGCAACTAATTCACTTAAAGTTTGTGGATCTTCGGAATTCATAACTCGGATCAAAAGGTCACAGGCGCGATCGATGGATTGCGTTCCAGTTACTGGCTTTTCGCCTAACTGTTCGCTCATCTCGCCTCCCCCTATATAGAGGTCAAATTTAGATCCGAAGCTTCAGTACAAACTCTGCACAAAGTTTCACGATCTGGAACCTATGTTCCACATCGTACGCTAACATATCGGGTATTCGTCAAGCCTTTTTGATGAAAAGTTTCAACTAGTTATCTATCGAGATAGCCGCACAACAGGAGCCAGTTATGTTCCAGAACAAAAGCCCACGTTATGAAATTCTTTCGCAGGATGCCATGGCCGTCCTGGATAAGGGTTGGCGACGCATTGTTTCCGAAATGGGAATCGAGTTTATGCACGAGCGTGCCTTGGACATGTTCCGCGCAGCTGGTCAAAAAGTTGAGGGTAACAACGTTAAGTTCGATCCAGAATGGATTCTGGAGCAGGTTGCAAAAGCTCCTAGCGAATTCACATTGCAAGCACGCAACCCTGCAAAGAACGTCATCATCGGTGGCGACAACATGGTGTTCGCCGGCGTTTACGGTCCGCCGTTTGTGCGTGACCTAGGTGAGCGTCGCGATGGAACTATGGCTGACTTTCAGAATTTAACCAAGCTTGGCTATATGTTTGATGACCTTGATGTTTCCAGCAGTGTTGTCGTTGAACCAAATGATGCACATCTTGATACCCGTCACATTGACATGATCTACAACTTGATGACACTGAGCGACAAGCCATTCATGGGCAATGTTGTTACTGGCTTGAACGCACGAGACACAATCAAGATGGCTGAGATTATTTTTGGATCCCGCGAAAGCATCGAGAAGACTCCAGCAATCATTTCTTTGATTAACTGCAACTCCCCACTTCGCTGGGATGATCGTATGTTGGAATCGCTATTTGAATACAGCGAAGCAGGTCAGCCTTGTGTTCTAACACCATTCCTTTTGATGGGAGCAATGAGCCCAGTAACAATTCCGGCATCTTTGGTTCAGCAAATTGCTGAAGCATTGAGCGGTATTGCATTGGCACAACTGGTTCGCCCAGGGTGCCCAGTTGTGTTTGGATCATTCCTTTCAAACATTGACATGCAGTCCGGTTCCCCAATGTTTGGAACTCCAGAATCAGCAATGGGTCTGCTTTGTACTGGCCAGATTGCCCGTCACTTTAACTTGCCATTCCGTGGTGGCGGTGGCCTAAATGCGGCGCAGACTGTTGACGCACAAGCTGGTTACCAGACCTTGATGACAATGCACGCAACATTCTTGGCTGGCACAAACTTCGTAATGCACGCCGCTGGCTGGCTCGAAGGTGGCCTTGTTGCCTCTTACGAGAAGTTCGTAATGGATGTTGAAATCCTGCAGGCCATGAAGGCTGAGTTCACACCGTTTGAAATTGATGAAGCTTCACTTGCTTACGAAGCACATGAAGAATCAGGACACGGTGGCCACTTCCTCGGCACCATGCATACCATGGAACGTTTCCGCGATTGTTTCTACCGACCATTCCTGTCATCAGCAGATAACTTCGATCGCTGGTCACGCAATGGTTCAAAGACAACAGATGTACGTGCAAATGAATTAGCGCACAAAATGATCGATGAGTACGAACCGCCAGCAATGGATTCCGCAATCAAAGAAGAGCTTGACGAATGGGTCGACAAGCGCAAGAAGGAGTTATTAGCATGAAATCAGATATCGATATTGCTCGGGCAGCTACGACTGAACCTATTGTTTCGGTTGCAGCGAAAATCGGTATTCCAGCAGATGCAGTTCTGAACTATGGGCCAACTAAGGCCAAGATCAACATGGACTTCATCTCCTCGCTGAAATCAAAGCCAAACGGCAAGCTAATCCTTGTTACCGCAATGACTCCTACACCTGCTGGTGAAGGTAAAACCACAACCACTGTTGGTCTTGGCGATGGCCTTAACGCCATTGGCAAGAAGGCAATCGTTTGCTTGCGCGAACCATCCCTTGGTCCATGCTTTGGCATGAAGGGTGGCGCTGCAGGTGGCGGTTTTGCTCAGGTAGTTCCAATGGAAGACATCAACCTTCACTTCACTGGTGACTTCCATGCAATTGGTGCTGCTCATAACTTGCTCTCAGCAATGCTTGATAACCACATCTATTGGGGTAACGAACTAGGTATCGACGTGCGTCGCATCGCTTGGAAGCGCGTTATCGATATGAACGACCGCGCATTGCGCGAAATCACTGCCGCACTTGGTGGCCCTGGAAATGGTTACCCACGTGAGGCTGGATTCGACATCACGGTAGCTAGTGAGGTTATGGCAATTCTTTGTCTAGCAATGGACCTAGAAGATCTAGAGCGTCGTCTCGGAAACATCGTTGTTGGTTACACCCGCGACAAAGTTGCCGTAACCGCGGCTCAGTTGAATGCAAATGGTGCGATGACTGTTCTTCTTAAAGACGCTTTGATGCCTAACTTGGTTCAGACTCTTGAAAACAATCCGGCATTTGTGCATGGTGGCCCATTTGCAAACATCGCGCATGGTTGCAACACAGTTTTAGCAACACATACTGCACTAAAACTTGGTGACTATGTAGTTACTGAAGCTGGCTTCGGCGCAGATCTTGGTGCTGAAAAATTCTTCGACATCAAATGTCGCAAAGCTGGACTTGAACCTTCAGCCGCTGTGATCGTTGCGACTGTTCGTGCGCTAAAAATGCACGGTGGTGTTGCTAAGGACGATCTTGGCAAGGAGAACGTTGCTGCAGTTGAAGCAGGATTGGCTAACCTAGGTCGCCACATCCGCAACGTGCAAAAGTTTGGCGTGCCAGTTGTTGTAGGTGTAAATAACTTCACGACAGATACGGATGCCGAATTTGCAGCAGTACAAAAGTTCTGCGCTGAAATGGGTGTAGATGCAATTCGTTGCACACACTGGGCTGAAGGCAGCAAGGGAACAACTGAGCTAGCGAAAAAAGTTGTTGAAATTGTTGAAGGTGGAACTGCAGCGTTCAAGCCGCTTTACCCAGACGCAATGTCACTTTGGGACAAAGTTACAACCATCGCAACCGAAATCTATGACGCAGGCGAAGTTGTTGCTGACAAGAGTGTGAAGGATCAGTTCAAGGTATTTGAAGATGCTGGATACGGTCACTTCCCTATCTGCATGGCAAAGACCCAGTATTCGTTCTCAACTGACGCAGCTGCCAAGGGTGCGCCATCTGGTCACACCATTGCAATTCGGGAAATCCGCTTAAGCGCTGGTGCTGAATTCATCGTTGTCGTTACTGGAGACATCATGACCATGCCAGGACTTCCAAAGGTTCCGGCTGCAAACAGCATCAAGCTTGAAAATGGAGAAGTTGTCGGTTTGTTCTAACAAATTCATAAAACGCCAGACAGGTGTTGCCCATGACGCATAATGTTGCGCCATGGGCAACACTCATTTGGCGGAAAGTAGTTCCGTTCAATCGGTAGATCGGGCTTTATCGATCCTTGAGATACTCGCCCAACGCGGTGAATCTGGAGTTACCGAAATTGCCGCCGACCTTGGAGTCCACAAATCAACTGCCTCCCGATTGATGACAGCACTTCTCAATCGTGGCTTGGTAGATCAAGTTTCAGATCGTGGTCGTTACCGATTAGGTCTGGGCCTGGTGCGCCTTGCCGGTTCTGTTACTAGTTCTCTTGACGCAGTTTCTGGTTCGCGCGCTGTCACTAAAGCTTTGGCGACCGAAGTTGGTGAAACCGTCAACATTGCAGTTTTGGATAACAATCGCGTTCTATACGTTGACCAAGTCATCGGGCCATCGATGGTTTCAATGCGAAGTTGGCTTGGCCAAAGCGTCCCAACCCACTGCACAGCTAGTGGAAAAGTGTTGACTGCTTGGCTCGAAGAGTCAGATCGAATTGCAGCTAGGCCAGATTCATGGAAGAAGCTAGCGCGCAACACGATCGCATCGGCCGAGGCCCTCGAACAAGAGTTGGAGCAGGTCCGGAAGCGAGGATTCGCAGTTGCTAACCAGGAAATGGAGTCCGATTTCATGGCAGTAGCAGCTCCTATCCGAGATGAGCATGACGAAGTATCTGCAGCGCTGGTCATCTCAGGACCGGCAAGTCGAATCAAACCTGAAGATTTTGAATCATTAGGCCAAATTGTGAAACAAAGTGCATCCAAGCTTTCGGGCAATCCGAACTTCTGGCGAGAGTAAGGTTTTTACCTATGAAATATGAAAAAGTGACTGAGCTCTTTATCAATGGAAAACGTCAAGGCAGCTCCTCAGGAGAAATCCGAAATGTCTTGCATCCAGCTGATGGGCACCTAGTTGCAACCTTCCATGAAGGTGGCGCTGCAGACACTGTGTCAGCAATTGATGCGGCGCGAAACACTTTTGACGGAACTCATTGGCCATCCTTCAGTGGCGAACAGCGCGGAAAGATATTGGAGCAAGTTGCCGAACTTCTTGAGCGTGACAAAGAATTATTTGCCCAGGCCGAGTCAGAGGACACTGCAAAGAGAATCGTCGAAGCTCGTTACGACATAGATGATGTAATTTCAGTTTTCAAATACTTTGCCAAGTTGGCGCCCAAGTCTCATGAACGTGAAGTGGATCCTGGCCGAGAAAATGTTCGAAGCACCATGACTTCCGAACCTAT
>JAIOWT010000047.1 GCA_021742025.1 Candidatus Nanopelagicales bacterium | reverse complement strand
AAGGCAGCTATTTTTGGGAAAATTGCTGACGCAGCTCGTGGCGGTTCTGGCGTAATCGTGGCTTCAGCTGAACACGAAGATTTGGCCAACATCTGTAACCGAGTACTCATCTTTGCTGAAGGCAAAGTCGTTGCAGAGTTAACTGGCAGAGAACTAACACCAGAAAAAATAGTTGAGTTAAGTTACTTGGGTACTCGTAAGGGCGGCGGCATCAAGCGTGGCTTCGTATGGCGCCCTCACATGAACGGACTAAAGGGTCCTTACCTTCATGTCACTCGTAACTACACTTGGTCGCCACACAAGATTGGCTACAAGACTGAAGTTGAATGGCCAAGTCCAGCGCCACCTGCGATTCAATATGAAAAGCAACCTTCAACATTTGTTTGGTCACCCCACTCAGTTGGATTCGTTAAGCGCGAATTCCGCTGGTTCCCACACACGATTGGTGTGCAGAACACTCCAATGCCTTACCCAGGTCCACGTCGAGTCAAGGTCGAGCGCGAATTCACGCTGGTTCCAACGGGCGAACTAACCTCATTCTTCGTTTGGCGTCCGCATTACGTTGGCAATAACGAACCGGTTTATTTGGGACCAAAGGATGCTGACAAGTGGAAGGTCGAACTAGCCGCTTCCTTGGCAGCGATGGTTGCCCGCGGCGAAATTACTGCACTTGTGGCCGACAAAATGGCTAAGGCTGCTGGCGTTACAGTTGGTCAGGCTCAGGACCTGCGGGTGACAGTTGAGCTGGACGTTCGCACTCGCAATAAAGGCAATCTGGCAGATATTGATCGTTTGAAGTTTGCGCTGTTAAACATGGATCAAAATTTGGTTGATGTTAACGGAGTCAGAATTACTGATGTGAGCCTGCAGGCTAGCGATTCTTAAGAACTAAACTTTTTCTAGAATCTTGAAATTTGCAACAACTGATTTAGCCCAAAAGCTTAAATCAAATTCTTGAATTTGACGCTTTTGTTCAAATGACATTTTGTTGCGTGATTCGAAACTCAAACTACGTGCTTTGATCAAGGCTTCGGTAATTCCCATCGCATTAGCTTCCCCGGCAACTATGCAGAAGTCCCCAAGCTCAGCCATGGCACCAACGTTTTTAGTGCTTACGATTACGCCGTTTCGATTGTTCAAGACCGCACCCTCTTTAACTACCAGATTTAGGCCATCGGCAACGGAACAGGCAATTAAGTAGTCAAAACGAGTGAGTGCATGGCTGGCTCGCTGGTAGTCATTGCCAACGTGAAGTCGAATCGGAATGTAGTTTAGTGAACCCAGCTTGGCATTGTTGATTTCTACGCACTCAGTTATCTGAGCCAATAAGGATTGATACTCAGGCCACTGTTGGCGAGATGGTACTAAGTAAAGATCCAAGTAACTTCGTGGCATGGATTCCTTGAAATCTTTTGCTAATTCTGTAAACGCAGATATGGTCGCCAAAGTGTTCTTTACCGGGTCACTTCGGGCAATGTGGACATAACTTACTTCATCCGCCAGTAGCTGCGTCGAGCTGTCAACGCACAGAGCTTGATCCTGCAAAGCCTGGACATCAACGGAAACTGGGTTCACCTCCAGTGCTACGTTGGCCAGTCCCAATGGCAGGTGCGTCAATACAAAGATTTCGAATTCTTGCAAGTCAGTTTGGGTCTGAAATTCAATTACATCTGCAGACAGCATTCCGGTGGCCAAGAATTTAAGGATCTTGATTGCATTGCTGTCACGAGGTATCGACTTTGGCCATGGAGTGTGAAGAAAGAAAGTAAGTGGCTTATTTGAATCTAGTTCTCGCAGAGTCGTTGGAACTTGCGATAACTGAAAGTCATTAACAAAGTAACCATCATTATTGATGTCAACGCATGCCGTGGCCATTTCACGACTTGTGCTGAGGATTGCCTTGAAATGCTGGTCCAAGTCTTCGTTAGTGATCTCGGGGACATGCAAGTCGTGAAGCAGTGGCCAGATGTAGCGAGCACAAAACCTGTCACCCATTTCTAATTGTTGATGGTCGACTTCGACTAGAAATACATTGATGTCGTGCTGATGAACCTGATTAGAGATCTCCGAAAACGAGTAATGCTTTGGGAGCGGTAATTGACTCTTCGCAGTTAGAGCGGTCCAGTCGATATCAGCAAATTCAGCTAAAGCAGGGAGCACTCTGGTTAAGCCGCCAACATGTTCGAGCGTTGCAGTTAAATCTGCAGTATGACCAATTGGAGCCCGCCGAGATAGAACGCCAAGCTTTAATGCGCTTTCGGTCACTTAATTCACTTAGGCCTTGCGAGCGCGGACTTCAAGCCGGACATAGTCAAGCGTGTTATCAGTCAGCAACTCTGACATTTTGGCAATCTGTTCGTCATTCCATTCCCGGAAAACTAAAGTTCGCAGATATGTCGCCAAAGTTTGTTTGTCTGGCAGTGGTGTTGGATGCGGACGAAGACTTACCTCTATGTCAACAAATCCTGCTGCCTTAAGTAAGCCTTCAGTGTCAGACACATTTGCGTAGTACCAGTTAGGAAACTTTATGTTTGGATCAATTTGTGGCACTAAAGCTAAAGTCTTTTCTAAGTTTCCAAAGCCACCACAGTCTGTTGCAAGCCGACCGCCAGGCTTTAAGGCATTGAAAAAGTGTTGCCAAACGTTGTTGTGATCAGCAAGCCAGTGAAGTGCAGCAACCGACATGATTGCATCGATGCTTTCCAGTTCAACTGGGAGGGCTTTGTCGAGGTCACCTTCCAAGATTCGAACGCGCGAGTCTTGCCCGAAACGAGTCCGGCATTGGTCAAGCATGGTGCTACTTTGATCTACGCAAACAAGTGAACCGTTCGGAAGCTGTTCAAATGCCAGTTGGGCATCTCGCCCAGTGCCACAGCCAGCGTCTAATAGCGTCTCGTGAGGCTGCAGATTTAGTGCTGCGATAGTTCGGATACCCCATTGTTCGTGGGGAAGTGGCAAAGCGTCATAAGCGACACCATCCCAGGCTTTCACTTGGCTTCTCCGAACGCACCGGTTGCTTCAAGGGCTTTGATTTGATCATCAGTTAAATCCAGAAGTTCCTTAAGAACTGAGATGGTATGTTCGCCGCGCTTAGGGGCTCGCTGGTAAGTCTGACGCTTTGGTCCGACGTTAACTGGCGATGCCGGGGTGCGAAGTTTGCCAAAGTATTCATGTTCGCTGTGAGCAATCATCTCTCTGGCCAGTGTGTGCTCTTCTTTGAAAGCCTGTCCAATAGTGTTCACAGGTGCACTTGGCACACCAGCTGGCACTAAATCAGCTAGCCATTCGGCAGTAGTGCGAGTCTTGAAGATGTCATCAAGTTGGGAAACTAAAGCATCGCGATTTTCGTAACGGACTGTGAAGTTAGCAAAATCTGGATTGGTGGCCAAGTCTGGGCGCTTTATGACTTCACACAGCCGCTCATAGAACTTTTCTTTGGCACAACCAATCACAATCCAGTAGTCCTTAGTCTGGAATACCTGGAATGGTACGAGCGAAGGATGCGCAGAATGCGAGTGACGAATTGGTTCGTGGCCACCCGACAAATGCCAGGCACCTATGTAGCTAGTCATGGAAAGCGCGGTGTCATAGAGCGATACGTCGCAGTCCATGCCAACACCATCACGACGGGCAGCGTGAATTCCACTAACTAGCGCCAGCGCGGCAACGAAGCCACCTGAGAAATCAACTAATGACAAACCACTCTTCGTCGGTGGACCATCAGGTTCGCCAGTAAGAGACATCCAGCCTGCCAAACCTTGCAGCATGTAGTCATAGCCCGGTTCCTTAGAGCGAGGGCCACTCATACCGAAGCCACTCAATGAGCAACAGACGATTGCTGGGTTTAGGTGCTTTAAATCTTCGTAGGTGATCTTTAACTTTGCTGGGACATCACCGCGCAGATTTGAATAGACACCATCACTTTGTTTAACCAAATCTTCAAATGTAGCTCGGCCCGCTGGAGTTGAAAGATCTAGCGAGATTGATTCTTTGTTTCGATTGAAAGCTTCAAAAAATAGGGAGTCTTCTTCGTGTGCATACGGCGGCACATACCTGCCAACGTCACCGCCAGAACTTGGATCCTCAATCTTGATAATTCGGGCACCAAGATCTGCAAGATGGACAGTGCCAAATGGTCCTGCTCCGAATTGCTCTAGGGAGAGAACTGTTATTCCTTCAAGGGGGCGTGGCATTTTTATCCTTTTGTTAGCTATTGATTACTTAAAACTTCAATCTTCCCCGAACCAGTTACAACTTTACCTACCGTGATAAATCCCTGTTCAACCAGTTGAATCTCGAACTCTGGATCGATGCTCGCTAAGAGGCCACCGTTGGTCTGCGGATCAAACAAGGCAGCCTGGAGTCCGTTATCAGTTAATCCCAGGACTTCCCGATCTAAGGCAGCTCGGTTACGAGCATCAGCTGAGGTTCGTTTGCCGGAATCGAAAAGTGATTGTGCTTGGGGTAGCACAGCTTGCGAAGGTAGTTGAACTTGAGCACTTAGAAATGAGTCTCCGAGCATTTCGCTCAGGTGACCAATTAATCCAAATCCTGTTACGTCGGTTACTGCGTGAACAGCTGAGCCCAATTCAGCCAGTGAGTTTCGCGCACCTAAGTTCGAGACTTTCATCAGCTCAAGTGCGATTCTTTCATCACTTAACTCGCGCGTAGAGAGCAGAACCCCAACACCCAATGGCTTAGAAAGCATTAGTAAGTCACCATCTGCCATTCCAGTCTTACGCCAGATCTTCTTTGGGTGAACGTACCCGGTTGCTGCTAGTCCAAAAATGGGTTCTGCAATTCGAACCGTGTGTCCGCCGAGAATCTCAACGCTGGCTTCCTTGCAGGCTAAAGCCGCTCCGGAAATGCAAGTTGTTATTTCTGAATCAGCGATTTCTTTGGGAAAGCCACAAATCAGCAAAGCCGTTTTTGCCAACCCACCCATCGCGTAGATGTCAGAAAGTGAATTTAGCGCGCTCACATATCCGTACTCAAACGCATCACTTACAACTGGCGGGAAGAAGTCAACGGTTGTGATTAGTGATGTGGTTTCGTTGATTACGGTAACGGCAGCATCATCAGGCGCAGCTAGACCAACAACGGTGTCAATACCTTGCTGGTCGTAAGCGGCAGAACGAAGCAACTTCAGTAGGGATGCATCAGCTTTAGCAGCACATCCACCACATGAAGTTAAATCCCGAAGACTTAAGCCAGTTACATCAAGGGTCATTTAATTCTTAAAGCCTCAACGAAATCACGCGAGTTCTTGGTTGTAGGCAAAGACATAACTGCGTTTAGCACCCGGTCAGCAACGTCAGTTCCAGCAACTAGCGAAACATTGTCGCGGAACTTAGTTTCAACATCACTTACGGAAAGTGGACGCTCATCTGCACCACGATTAATGTCTTCACGCTTGCGAAGCGTACGGCCATCCTTCGTTTGGATAATCACTTCGCCATGGAAGTACTTAGGGAAAGTTGGATTTGGATCATTTTGGTAGGAAACCTTGGCAGCTAGATCCAATAGCTCAGGATCAACTAGGCAATCATCATCAAGGTCTGCCAAAGTGAAGCGACGCTTTGCGATCGCTGTTGCCACAATGAATGGCAACGAGAACTTAGCGTCGTAATCACTGCGTGGAGTTAGTTTTGCCTGTGCAGGTTCGCAAACAACTGGTACAACTTGTGATGGCACAATTGTGGTGACAGATTCAATGTCAGCCGCAGTTAGATTGTTTTCTGTTGCAAGTTCAATTGCAATATCGATGCAGGCATGCGTGAAGTGGCAAGCTGCGTAAGGCTTAATCGCGACTCGCATCAACTCCCACGCTGATCCCAAGTCAGCAGCTACTGCATCCATTTTCAGGTCATGACCAGCAGGTGTGTGTGTTGGGTAAAGACCAAAACGACCTTCATAAATTGCCAGTGGTGCCTCGAACTTTGCTTTGGCAAGTTCAGCAGCGGTGATACCTGAAACTGCAGCCCATCCTGGATGTAGTCGCTTGGTCCAAGCACCAGTTTCTAGGAATTCCATCGAGCCTGAGGCTAACGAGCCAACGATTCCCTGGGCGCTAGCTATGCCATGTGCATCAAGCCCAATCATCTTTGCAGCGCCTGTCGCTGCACCAAAGGCGCCAGCTAAGCCAGTTGGGTGGAAACCTTGCGCATGGAAACCGCCGTTAGCAGCAGTACCGACTCGAGCACCAATTTCTAATGCGACAAGAAAGCCCAGTACTAGATCGTTACCACTAAGTTCTCGATCATCAGCAATTGCGATTGCTGTTGGTAGCGCACTTGCTGTTGCATGAATAACTCCGGGAACGTGAGTGTCATCAAAATCTAAACCATGAATCAATATGCCATTGAGCATTGCTTGGTCACGAACGTTGAACCGCTCGGAGCAAGCAATCGCACCGCGTTGTCCTGAACCCAAAGCCACAGTCGCAGCAATACTGCGCGTGGCGAAGTCGTAATGAGTAGAGGCGAACGCAATACCAACCGCGTCAAGGATGTTCAGCAGCGCTTGATCCTGAACATGCTTCGGAACGTCTGTGATCGAAACTGCCTGTGCCCAAGTGCCGATCTGAAGTGACAAAGTTTCCTGTTTTGACATGGTTACTCCTAGTTGAATCGTAAGCCGAGAGTTTCGGCAATAGTTGTGCGCTGTACTTCGTCAGTTCCGCCTGGAATCCGCAAGTTACGAGCAATTTGGAACAGCTTGTTGATGTCAGTGTCCCGAAGTACGCCAGAGCCGCCATGAATCTGTAGTGCACGATCGGCCACGCGGTAGAAAGACTCATCGTTGCTGAGCTTTAGAGCACAAATGCGACGTACTTCATCACTTGGACGAGGCAGATTCCACCAAGGTCCAGGAGTGTCAATGGCTCGGGCCACATCAAGGGAAAGCGAACGAGTCTGCTGCCAATCGAGATACATGTCAGCGATCATCCACTGAATACCTTGCTTTGCGCCAAGTGGTTCACCGCCAACGATACGAGTCTTGACTCGCTCAAGGGTCTTTTCAATCAGGTACTTGTTCCAGCCTGAGCACATGCCGGCTCGACGCATGCGGGTGTAGTTGAAGGACATTACAGCGATATCAAAGCCACCATTAACTTCACCGAGTACAGCGCTCTCGGGCAGCACCATATCTTCGAAGTGAATCTCACCGGTGTAGCCATCGCCAAACATGGTTTGGTAAAGCTTGCCAATTCTGTAACCCTTGTTTGCATACTCTTTAGTGTCAAACATGA
>JAIOWT010000046.1 GCA_021742025.1 Candidatus Nanopelagicales bacterium | reverse complement strand
CCAGGATCAAACTCTCCGTTAATGTCTTTGTTCCAGCTCGAAGGCTGGGACACATCGAAGAGATGTATCACTGGCAATAGACAAATAAGCTGATCTGCTTATGTTGTTAATTACCAAAGGAATTTCCGATTGGGATGGCAAAAGCCACCCAATACGGGGTTTTGGTATTGACTTGTGGCACGCTGTTGAGTTCTCAAGGTACGAACGCGCAAGAATATTTCCCAATTTTGTTGGGCCGTTTTCAGGGCGAGTTCCCAATCTAGTCACATGTGAGGCTCGGGTCAAATCCGAACCTTTGTAAAGATTAGGTTTATTGATGTCTTGCTTGATGAAACCTAGACCATTACTGGGTTTATTACAAATTCGTGTTGACTAATGCTTCTGCAGGCGCAATATGTGGTGCTTAGAAAGCGCGCGATAACCCTTATTTTGCAAGGGAAATTCCACCAAATGTGCGCTTACCGCGGCGAAGTACTAACCACTTGCCATGTAAGAAGTCATCAATCGAAACTGTGGCGTTCTCGTCAGTTACCTTCACATTGTTAACTGATACGCCGCCTTCGGCGATTGCCCGGCGACCGGCACCGTTGCTGGCTACTAATTCACAAGCGACTAATAACTCAGAGACTGTTGGAGCATTGCCTGCAAGGGATACAGCCGCATTTGGGGCTTCGCGCATTGCGCTATCAAGGGTTGATGCATCAAGTTCGCGCAACTCCCCTTGGCCGAATAGTGCAGCAGCTGCAGCCTTCGCTTGGGCAGTTGCATGTTCGCCGTGAACAAGAGTTGTCACATCGTGCGCAAGTGCGCGTTGGGCTTCGCGGGCTTGTGGCTTTTCTGTTGTTGCTAATTCGAGCGCGGCTAATTCTTCTTGAGTTTGGAAAGTGAATGTACGGAGTAGTGTTTGCACATCCCGATCATCGGCATTAATCCAAAATTGGTAGAACGCATAAGGCGAAGTTAATTCTGGATCTAACCAAACTGTTCCAGATTCGGTTTTACCAAACTTTGTTCCGTCTGCTTTTGTAACTAGCGGTGTTGTTAGCCCATTGACCTGCGCGCTTTCCACGCGACGAACTAAGTCTGTGCCGGCAGTGATGTTGCCCCATTGATCCGAGCCACCAATTTGCAATGTGCAGCCATGGCGGCGGTAAAGCTCCAGGAAGTCAAGGGATTGCAGGATCTGGTAACTGAATTCGGTGTAAGAAATTCCGGCGCCATTTAATCGGGCCGAAACAGATTCTTTATCAAGCATGCGATTAACACTGAAATGTTTTCCGATGTCGCGCAAGTAAGTCAGCACATCCATGTCATGTGTCCAGATGTAGTTGTTGGACATGATGCAGGCGTTACTGCCGGAGAAATCAAAGAACGGTTCGAGTTGTTTGCGGATGCCTTCAACCCATTCCATGACGGTGTCAGTTGTGTTCAAAGTTCGTTCGGCATTCTTGCCACTTGGGTCGCCAATTAATCCTGTTGCGCCGCCAACAAGTGCGATCGGTGTGTGGCCAAGTTTTTGAAAGCGTGACATCGTGACGATCTGAGCCAAGTTACCCATGTGCAAACTCGGTGCGGTTGGATCAAATCCGCAATACAAAGTGAGCGGACCCTTTGCTAGTTCTTCAGGTAGTTCCGGGGTGTGCTGGGAAACTAAATTGCGCCAGCCAAGTTCGCTAAGGATGTCATTCACTCCTCTATCCTTGCCGATTTCCTAAGCAAACCCCAAACCATCCACGCAGTTTGTCTGCAACAATTATTGGCATGGAAGATCGCGATGTTGTTTGGAAAGAAATTGGACTGGGTGCTCCAGCACGTCGTGCTTTGGTGAACGCAAAGATTTTGAAAGTTTCTGACCTAGGTAAATTCACACGAGTTCAGGTTGAGTCACTACATGGGATGGGTCCGTCGTCAATGCCGAAATTAGATAAAGCAATGAAGTCAGCAGGCGTGAAATTTCTGACATAATTGTGTCCGTTTTCTGTCAGAATTATAGGTATGGCAACAATTCCGTTATCTGAAGTTCCAGCGAGACTAGATTTACTCGTGGATCAATCCGCTCTAGAACCAATATTTTTGGAATCTAAGTCAGAGTGCGTTGCAGTCATGATCAGCCATGATCGATATGAGTTGCTTATGGATGCTCTCGAGACTTTGGAGGACATCGCAAGCCTGAATGAAGTTCTTGGTAATGAACTAGAGTCCGACTACGTCAAGCAAGAAGGTCCCCTGATCGATCTAAATGATCCGGCTAACGCCGAACTTGTCGCTGAAGTTCGCAAAGAACTTGGCTTGGATTAACTCCTTAAATATCGTGTGGGAGTTTTGCTGACCACTTCTTGAGGTCGGCAATGTTCTTTTCTGCGTTAGCCAATTGTTTGCGAACCGAAGCTGGCGCAGTGCCATTAATCGTTGAACGTGAATCCAGAGAACCCTGAACGGTAAGGACTTTGCGCACTGCAGGTGTCAGACTTGGGTGAATCGCAGCGAACTGTGCATCAGTTAGACCGTCAAGATCAGTCCCCTGCTTTTCAGCCTCGCGGACGCAAGCTCCGGCAATTTCATGCGCTTCTCTAAATGGCACACCTTGGCGCACAACCCATTCAGCAATGTCAGTTGCTAAGGCAAAGCCATCAGGTGCGCTTGCAAACATTTTTTCGGTATCGAACTTAAGTGTTGCCACGCACCCAGACATGGCAGGCAACAACAAATGCAAGGTTTCGATTGCATCGATAACGCTTTCTTTGTCTTCTTGTAAATCTCGGTTGTATGCGAATGGCAATCCCTTAAGGACGGTCAAGATCGCAGTGACATGCCCGATTAAGCGACCGGACTTACCGCGAGCCAATTCAGCAACATCTGGGTTCTTTTTCTGCGGCATGATCGAAGAACCAGTCGACCAAGCATCATCTAAAGTTGCCCAAGCAAACTCACGAGATGTCCAGAGACAGATTTCTTCGCCAAGGCGTGAAAGGTGAACGCCAATTAATCCGGTTATGAATAAGAACTCAGCCACATAGTCGCGATCGCTCACGCCATCGATTGAGTTTTCGACAACACCTTCAAAACCAAGATCCTTTGCCAGCGCGACAGGATCCAAATCCAAACTAGTTCCAGCCAATGCGCCACTGCCCATCGGAGATTTCGCAGTTCGCTTATCCCAATCAGCAAACCGATCTAAGTCGCGAGCAAGAGCGTGAATGTGTTTTGCCAATTCATGTCCAAATGAAACTGGTTGAGCGTGCTGTAAGTGAGTAAAACCTGGTGCAGGGTGATCTGCGTGTGTTTGCGCTTGCACTAACAGCGCTGATTGCAAGTCACAGACCGCCACAGCCAACATGCGAGCGTTATTACGCAAATACATGCGCAAGTCTGTTGAGACTTGATCGTTACGGCTACGGCCCGCACGGAGCTTGCCGCCGACTTCTGGACCAATGGTTTCAATTAAGCCGCGTTCAAGCGCACTATGCACGTCTTCATCAGCAGGCGTTGGAATGAATTTTCCAGATGCAGCATTTTCGAGCAAAGTATCAAGGCCAGCAAGCATGGTTTTTAGTTCATCTTTTGTAAGTAAGTCTGCGCCATGAAGCACGCGCGCATGAGCCTTACTTTGGGCAATGTCATAAGGAGCCAGGACCCAATCGAAGTGCACTGAAGCGCTGAGGTTTGCCATGGCATCGCTTGGGCCAGATGCAAAACGTGCGCCCCAAAGTCTGGCATCACTGGTGTTACTGCTCACGATTGCTCTCCTCTAATTCACTTCTATTGTCTCGGTTGCTTACGCTCTTGCTAGGTCTTGAAGTTCTTGACACACCGTTGCTCCCCCAGCAGGGTCGCGCGTAATCAACATCACGGTGTCATCGCCAGCAACTGTCCCAATGATTGATTCCAAACCGCTGCGATCAATTGTTGAAGCTAAGTAACTTGCTGCACCTGGTGAAGTTCTGACGACCACAATGTTGCCCGAGTAATCAACGCTGGCTGCAAGTTCTGACATTGCGCGGGAAAGCCTGGAGCCGTCTCGCGTTATTGGAGTTCCAGTTCCGTCATCGGGAATTGCGTAACAAAGTCCATGAGGGCCTTTTGAGATTTTGACTGCGCCAAGAATTTCTAAATCGCGACTTAGGGTGGCTTGCGTAACTGTTACACCTTTACGGGCAAGCAGCAAAACGATTTCACCCTGTGACGAGACGTCATTAGTTGTAATGATGTCTTGAATTAGCGCTAGTCGCGATGCCCGGTTCGTCATTTTGTGACCTGAGTGCCTTGGTCGTTTAGGTTTCCAACGACCCGAACTGTTGGGATCCCGCCTTCAATAGCGCGCAAGCAGGCTTCCATCTTTGGCACCATTCCAGATTCAAGTTTTGGCAATAGTGCAGTCAATTCAGCTGCCGTCATTTTGGCAATTAATGAATCGCGATCTGGCCAATTGGCATAAACCCCAGGTACATCTGTCAGCATGATCATTTCGGTGGCATCAAGTGCGATTGCTACTGCCGAAGTGGCTGTGTCTGCGTTCACATTGAACAGCTGGCCATCTAGTGAGCGAGCTGCGGTTGAAATCACTGGAACTTCACCGGCAGCAATTCTTGTGTTGATTGCATTGACATCAACATCAACAACTTCGCCAACTAGTCCGATATCTTCTTGTACACCGTCTACTAAAACTGTGCGATGTTCTGCCGTAAGCAATCCTTCAATGTCACCTGGCATTGAGACCGCAGAAACTTCGCTCGCGTTCATTAGCTCAACGAGTTCTTTATTGACTTCGTTAACCAATACATCGCGCACAACTTGCACAGATTCGGCAGTAGTTACGCGGTAACCACCCTTGAATTCCGAAGTTATACCAGCGGATTTCAAGCCAGCCGATATCTGTGGTCCACCGCCATGAACTACAACGGGTTGTGCGCCAGATTTTGAAAGTTGCTTAACGCCGGCGACAAAAGCAGTCATGGCATCGCCGTCAACCATCGCATTGCCACCAAATTTGATGACAACCGTCATGGCGCAACACCGATCGCGGTAAGTCCTGCCGTTTCTGGATAGCCGCAAATTAGATTCGCATTTTGTATTGCTTGCCCGGCAGCACCCTTAATTAAATTATCGATAGCGACAATGATGGTTGCACGACTAGTGCGATCGTCTTTTGCAACTTGAATGTGCACGGCATTGGAACCAAGGGTTGATGCCGTTACTGGTAATTGGTCCTCTGGTAAAACAGTTACGAATGCTTCACCTTCAAAGTACTTACTCGTGACTTCACGTAGTTGTGCGCCACCAAGTTCAGTCTTTGCACTAATTGTTGCCAGGATTCCTCTTGGCATTGGTGCCAACATCGGAGTGAAATTGATTTGAACTTCAGTGCCCGCAAGCTTGCTTAATGTCTGTTCAATCTCAGGTGTGTGCTGATGTGTGCCACCAACTTTGTAAGCCGACATTGAGCCCGCAACTTCACTGTTAAGAAGGTTTACCTTTGCGCCACGTCCAGCACCTGATGTACCAGAGGCCGCGACCACAATGATGTCCGTGGCATCAATTGCATTTGCAGCCAGCAGCGGTGCTAGCCCAAGTTCAATTGACGTGGCGTAGCAACCAGGGTTTGCGACCCGAGTGCTACCAGAAATCCTCTCCCGCACGCCATGAATTTCGGGAATGCCATACGTCCACGATCCGGCATACGCTCCCCCGTAATAGGTGTGCCAATCTTTGTCGTCTTCCAATCGAAAGTCGGCGCCAAGATCTACGATTCGAACATCAATTGGAAGTTGTGCGATCAACTCTGCGGACTGACCATGCGGTAACGCTAGGAAAACTAAGTCATGACCGGCAAGAGCTTGCGGAGTTGAGTCTGCGAAAACTCTGCCCGCTAATTCGGGTACCGAGGAAAACTGTGGATGCACATGAGCCAACGTCGAGCCAGCATTTGAACCGGCCGCAATCACTCCAAGCTCAAAATGCGGGTGGGTATGAATGATCCGGATTAACTCAGCGCCGGCGTATCCCGAGGCCCCAACAATGGCTACTTTCGTCATGCGCATAAGTATACGCATAATTGCATAAATACACAATAATGAAATTGGCCAAAATAACCCTGGTTAATGAATTTTCGGCAGTTATGCGCGGTTTAATCGGGTGATCGCCCAGTTCTAGGAAAAGATAAGGATCGAAGCCAAATCATCTGATTTGAGCGCTTACCTAATTCAAGGAGTTACTCAAGATGCCAAGTACTGCCGCAAAGCTAATTTCCGAATTTGTAGGCATGGCCTTACTCGCCTGCGTTGTTGTTGGGTCCGGAATCATGGGAACAAACCTGTCCGCTGACCCTGGTGTGGCACTTCTGATCAACACGATCTCAACGATTTTTGCATTGGCAATCTTGATTCTGATTCTTGGTCCGATTAGTGGGGCGCATTTCAATCCTGCTGTGACGCTAGTGTCACTTGCGAACAAAACCATGCAAGCAAAAGACGCACTCGCCTACATAGTGGTGCAAGTTGCTGGCGCGATAACCGGTGCGATTGTTGCTAACGCGATGTTCGATTTAGCAGTTATCCAAATTTCGCAGAATGAGCGCGTGACAACAGGCAAATTAATTGGCGAAGTAATTGCCACTGCTGGTTTGATAATTGTGATTGGCGTTCTAATCGACCGGGCGCAGACCAGTGTGATTCCGGTTGTTGTAGCTGGCTGGATCGGTTCGGCTTATTTCTTCACTTCATCTACTTCATTTGCAAATCCAGCCATAACTGTTGGTCGCGTGTTCTCTGACACCTTTGCCGGAATTGCGCCAATTTCAGTATTGCCATTCATTGGTGCGCAGCTAGTTGGCGCAGTAATTGGAATGTTTGTAGTTAAGTCGATTGCAAAAACTAATTAGCGTTTAGAACTTAATTAGCGAAGCGTTGCACCAAAGGATTTTGCAGCGGCGTCTACCCCAGCTTGGCGAGCATTAGCAACTTCTTCGGCGGCAAGCGTGCGATCTTGAGCTCGGAATCTGAGAGCAAAAGCTAGTGACTTATGTCCTTCGGCAACTTGTGATCCTTCGTAAACATCGAACAAGCGAATGTCTTCTAGCAGTTCTCCAGCAGCGCTACGAACTACGTTCAAAACATCCGTTGCTGCCACATCTGACTTAACAACTAATGCAATGTCTTCCTTGGCAACGGGGAAAGTCCAAATCGCAGGAGCCGATGCAACTACGTTTGCAGCCGCCAATACGGCTGAAAGATTTAGTTCTAAGGCAACTGCACGTTTTGGAAGCCCAAGATTCTCCAAAGCCTTTGGTGCTATTTCACCTGCGTAACCGATTAAGTCACCGTTGATAGAAAGCGCGGCACATCGACCCGGGTGCCAAGGTGCAAAGTTTCCTGCAGTTACCTCGATATCCACACCAAGCTCAACGCCGAGAGCTAGCGCAATGTCGATCGCATCACTCCATGCGGCTGGTGCTGGT
>JAIOWT010000045.1 GCA_021742025.1 Candidatus Nanopelagicales bacterium | reverse complement strand
TGGAATTTAGACTATCGCATAATTTCTACTAGTATCGAACAGCAAGATCGGGGCGTAGCGTAGTGGCTAGCGCGCCTGCTTTGGGAGCAGGAGACCGAGAGTTCGAGTCTCTCCGCCCCGACTCGTAGTTGTGGAGTCCGCCTTATTTATTAGGGCGGGCTCTACACATCTAACGCCTAAGAAAATACGCCTAATAAATAGGAGAGCCGTGAAAAGCGCCGTAGAAAACATTTCCCCATCTCGCATCAAGATTACGATCGAGATGCCGTTTGCTGACTTGCAGCCGTCATTGGATTCTGCTTATGCGCGCATTAGTTCTCAGGTGAATATCCCAGGCTTTAGAAAAGGCAAGATCCCAACTCGCATCATCGATCAGCGCGTTGGACGTGGCGTAGTACTTGAAGAAGCAGTCAATGACGCTATTCCATCTGGCTTGGCGCAGGCAATGATTGAAAACAAGATTGTCCAGCTAGGTCGTCCAGAAGTCGACGTAACAACACTTGATGAAGAGACCGGACTAATCTTCACAGCAGAACTTGATATCCGTCCAGAATTTGAATTGCCAAAGTTCGACTCATTGAAAGTTGTTGTTGACAACGCTGAAGTAACAGTAGATCAGGTTGAAGAACAGCTAACAGGTCTTCGCGGTCGCTTTGGCGCGTTGAAGGAAGTTTCCCGCGCAGCTAAAGACGGCGATGTTCTATTAGTTGATCTAAGCGGAGATCACGAAGGTCAGGTTGTTGAAGAATTAGCCGCTACTGCATTTAGTTACGAACTTGGTTCCGATGATATGGTTCCTGGATTTGATGATGCGGTCCGCGGCGCACAGGCTGACGAAGTTCGTCACTTCCTATTCACGCCTTCAGCCGGTCAGTGGAGCGGCAAAGGAATAACTGTTGAAGTTACCGTCAAAGCCGTTCGGGAACGCGAACTGCCAGATGCTGATGATCAGTTTGCGCAGCTTGCAAGTGAATTCGACACCATTGGCGAACTTCGCGAAGATATTCGCACTCGACTTGGTCGCGTGCGTTTGATTGAACAGGCTTACCAAGCCCGCGACTTAACTCACGACGCACTAATGGAAGCCGTAAAGATTGATCTCCCTGAGCGCACCATACAAGATGAGATCGATGCACACTTCGAAGATGGCCACGGCGACGAGGCACACAAGTCAGAATTCGAAACCAACACCAGAAACGGACTCAAGTCCCGCATAGTTTTGGACAAGATTGCTGAAGTTGAAGACCTGCAGGTAAATGATGCGGAACTTTCACAGTGGTTAATGCAAGAAGCGCAGCGCTACAACATGGCGCCAGATCAGTTTGCTGATCAGTTGGTTCAGTCCGGTCAGGTGCAAGGGGCAGTTTCCGAAGTGCGTCGCGCGAAGGCACTTGCTCATGTCCTGGAAAGCGTAAATGTGGTTGATAAGTCAGGCAACAAGATTGATCTTGAATCAGTACTTCGCGGTGATGAATCAGATTCAGACTTTGACGATGAATTTGATGCCAGCTCAGATACTGAAAACTTTGAGGCCGACGAATAGTCGGACTCAAAGCGAGTAAATACTGCGAGGCCGACGAATAGTCGGACTCAAAGCGAGTAAATACTGCGAGGCCGACGAATAGTCGCTCAAAGTGGGGCTGCGCTTAAGTATCTCCAACGCTAGGAGCGAACATGCCCATGTCGCCCCTGCCAATGTCAGGCCCACCCCTTAGTGTTTAGTTGTTACTAAACGTTTAGGAGTATTTGTGAGCGGCATCGAGGTACCGGGATTAACACTTCCGGAAGCACGCACCCCGTCCCCATCAGGTCAGCAATTTGGCGATTCGGTTTACCAGCGCCTTCTGCAAGATCGCATCATCTTTATGGGAACCCAAGTTGCAGACGAAATGGCGAACGCAATCTGCGCCCAGATCCTGCTGCTAGCCGCAGACGATCCTGAAAAAGATATTTTCCTTTACATCAATTCACCAGGCGGATCAATCAGCGCCGGTATGGCCATTTACGACACGATGCAATTCGTCAAGAACGACATTGCAACGGTTGCCATGGGTCTTGCAGCTTCGATGGGTCAGTTCTTACTTTGCGCAGGTGCCGCTGGCAAGCGCTACTCATTGCCACACGCTCGCATCATGATGCATCAGCCTTCCGGTGGCATCGGTGGAACCGCTGCTGACATCAAGATTCAAGCAGAACAAATGAAATTTACTAAGGCAAAAATGGCTGAGCTAATTGCTGAGCACACTGGTCAATCAGTGGAAACGGTTACTGAAGATTCAGATCGTGACCGCTGGTTCACTGCAGAAGAAGCAAAAGACTATGGTTTCGTCGATCATGTTGTGCGCAGTGCGCGCGATGTGGCTGGCGAAGGCGGAACGGCATAAGGGGAGACTCACATGGATTATTCACCACAATCGCGTTACATTCTCCCGAGCTACATCGAGCGCACCCCTCAAGGTGTTCGCGAGTACAACCCTTACGCAAAGCTTTTCGAAGAGCGCATTGTTTTCCTAGGCGTTCAAATTGATGACGCATCAGCAGATGACGTAATGGCGCAACTTCTTGTGCTTGAGTCACTTGATCCAGAGCGCGACATCCAGATGTACATCAACTCACCTGGTGGTTCTTACACAGCGATGACTGCAATTTACGACACTATGCAATTCGTAAAGTGCAACGTGCAGACAGTTTGTCTCGGACAAGCCGCTTCAGCTGCCTCCGTGATTTTGGCTGCTGGAACTCCAGGTAAGCGGTTTGCGTTGCCTCATGCTCGCATCTTGATTCACCAGCCTTATACCGAAGGTGGTGGCCAAGGTTCTGATATCGAAATTCAGGCAAACGAGATTCTTCGTATGCGTGATGAAATGGAAGGTATCTTCTCGCATCACACGGGACGCTCAGTTGAGGAAATCCGTGTCGACATGGATCGAGATAAAATCCTTACTGCCCCGCAGGCTAAGGAATACGGAATCATCGACCAGGTACTGACTACCCGCGTTCCGCTGAACAAATAGCCTTTCCTCTGGCGTGTACGCCAAGAGAAATGTCTTGTTTCAAGGTACTTTAGAAAGACGCTCGAAGTATCTGTCCACACTTATTCCCCCGGGAGGTGACCACTATGGCTCGTATCGGCGAAAGTGGCGACCTGTTGAAGTGTTCGTTCTGCGGCAAGAGTCAAAAGCAAGTCAAGAAATTGATTGCTGGCCCTGCAGTTTATATATGTGACGAATGCATTGACTTGTGCAATGAAATCATTGAAGAAGAATTAGGCGAATCAGTAAACCTGGGCTGGGATGAACTTCCGAAGCCTCGCGAGATCTATGCCTTCCTTGACCAGTATGTAATTGGCCAAGAAGTAGCAAAGAAGTCACTTTCCGTAGCTGTCTATAACCACTACAAGCGAGTTCAGGCTGGCGCGAATGAATCTTCCCGCGAAGAAGGCGTTGAATTAGCCAAGTCAAACATTTTGCTTCTGGGTCCAACTGGATCTGGTAAGACTCTTCTTGCTCAAACTTTAGCCCGCATGCTCAATGTGCCATTTGCAATTGCAGATGCAACCGCATTGACTGAGGCTGGCTACGTTGGCGAAGACGTAGAAAACATTTTGCTTAAGTTGATTCAGGCTGCTGACTATGACGTAAAGAAAGCTGAAACTGGAATCATCTACATCGATGAAATCGACAAGGTTGCTCGTAAGAGTGAAAACCCATCGATCACTCGCGACGTATCCGGTGAAGGCGTTCAGCAAGCTTTGCTAAAGATTCTTGAAGGCACAACTGCATCGGTTCCACCACAAGGTGGACGTAAGCATCCGCACCAAGAATTCATTCAAATTGATACCAGCAACGTTTTGTTTATCGTTGGTGGCGCATTTGCTGGCCTAGATCAAATCATTCGCCAGCGCGTAGGCAAGAAAGCACTTGGCTTCACTGCGAACATCGAACAAGAAGAAGTCAACGAACAAGACATTTTCTCTCAGGTAATGCCGGAAGACATGCTGAAGTTTGGAATGATTCCAGAATTCATCGGACGCCTTCCAGTCTTCACTTCAGTTGCTCAACTAGATAAAGAAGCATTAGTTGCAGTTCTGACTGAGCCAAAGAATGCACTTGTCCGCCAGTACCAAAAGCTATTTGATTTAGATGGTGTTGAACTTGAGTTCACTCCAGATGCACTTGAAGCGGTTGCTGAGCAGGCAATTCTTCGCGGCACTGGAGCTCGTGGACTTCGCGCAATCATGGAAGAAGTATTGCTATCGGTTATGTACGACGTACCTAGCCGTGAGGATATTGCTCGCGTAGTTATCAACAAGGAAGTTGTTGGAAAGCACGTAAACCCAACTCTAATTCCGCGTGAAGCACCTGCAGCAAAGCGGATTCCAAAGGAAAAAACCGCTTAGTTAGTTAACTTTCGCTAGTTGGCGCAAGTTCGATCTTTAGCGAGATTGGGCTCGCGCTTTCTAGATATTCAAAGCCAGTCTGAACTCGTCCAGCTGAAGCCAGGTCACTTGCAACCAACTTGGCTTTTACGATTTCATCAGCTGAAGCATTGATAGTGGCTTTAGTGATCTGAGCCTTCATAGAAACCTTTGCTTCACTCTTTGACTTACGAAGCTGCGACAAGATTTCAGCAGATACGGCAAGTAAGGAAGCATCCCCGTTGAATGCTCGCAATGATTCAGAGGTTGGCCAGGCCGACTTGTGGACTGAGTCATCATGAGTCCAGGACCATACTTCTTCAGTAACGAATGGCAAGAACGGTGCAAACAACTTAAGCAGAGTATCCAAAGCGATAGTTAATGCGGCTCGGGCCGAGGCAGCGCCTTCGCCCCCAGCAAGGCCATACGCGCGATCTTTTACTAACTCAAGGTGATCATCGCAGAATGCCCAGAAGAAAACCTCCGCAGATTCCATCGCTTTTGTGTAATTAAAATTCTCAAAGGCCTTTGTAGCCTCGTCAACTACTTCGGCAAGCGCAGCCAGTAGTGCCTTATCGATTGGCTCGGTAACTGAATCGGGAGCGGCGCTACCTTGCAAGAGTACAAACTTGCTGGCATTGAGAATCTTTGTGGCTAGGCGACGACCAATCTTCATCTGACCAACATCGAATGCAGTGTCAGTGCCTGGGCGACCACTGGCAGCCCAATAACGAACGCCATCGCTGCCATGTTCATCCAGCAGATCTAGCGGAGTTACAACATTGCCCTTGGACTTAGACATCTTCTTGCGATCTGGATCCAGGATCCAACCAGAAATCAAAGCATGCTTCCATGGCAAGACGTTTTCTTCTAAGTGTGCGCGGACAACGCTGCCAAACAACCAAGTACGAATAATCTCGTGAGCCTGAGGCCGAACATCAAATGGCCAAACTCGGTTCCAAAGATCTTCATCAAATCCCCAGCCACCTGCAATGTGCGGAGTTAGTGATGAGGTTGCCCAAGTGTCCATAACATCTGGGTCACCCATAAATCCGTTTGGAACTCCACGTTGATCTTCGGTGTAACCAGCTGGTGCATCGGAAGATGGATCAATTGGAAGAAGTGCTGCGTCTGGAACGAGAACCCTGTCCCACATTGGGTTTCCATCGGCATCTAATCCGTACCAAACCGGAACCGGCACACCAAAGAAGCGTTGACGGGAAATCAACCAGTCACCATTTAGGCCTTCAACCCAGTTTTGATAACGGACTTTCATGTGATCTGGATGCCAAGTAATTTGCTGTCCACTTGCGACTAATTCGGCGCGTAGATCAGCATCGCGACCACCATTGCGGATGTACCACTGACGGGTTGTCACAATTTCTAGTGGCTTATCGCCCTTTTCAAAAAATTTAACTGGATGAACAATTTGTCGGATCTCACCCTCGAGGTCACCAGATTCACGAAGAAGTTCAGCAATCTTTTCTTTTGCCGAATGTGCAGTCAAGCCTGCAAGGGCTGCATATGCGTTCTTGCCGAGATCGGACTTAATCCATTCTGGAACTTCAGTTATAACGCGTCCATCCCAGCCAATGATTGGTCGAGTTGGTAATTGAAGTTCGCGCCACCAAGTTACGTCCGTTGTGTCACCAAAAGTACAAATCATTGCAATGCCGGATCCCTTTTCTGGATCGGCAAGTGTGTGTGCGAGCACTGGAACTTCAACACCAAAAATTGGGGAAGTAACAGTTGTGCCAAACAGTGGCTGGTAGCGCTCGTCATCAGGATGCGCGACCAATGCAACGCAAGCAGGAATAAGTTCTGGTCGAGTGGTTTCAATAAATAGTGGATTACCATCTGGTTTGTGGAATGAAATCCGGTGATAAGCACCGGGACGCTCGCGGTCTTCTAACTCAGCTTGGGCAACTGCAGTGCGGAAAGTTACATCCCAAAGAGTTGGCGCTTCACTCTGGTAAGCCTCACTGCGGGAAAGATTGTTAAGGAACATGTGCTGCGAGACTGCGCGAGCTCGGGCATCAATGGTTTGGTAAGTCAAGTTCCAATCAACGCTGGTACCAAGTCGACGCCAAAGTTCTTCGAAGGCTTTTTCGTCTTCAACCGTTAACTGTTCGCACAACTCGACAAAGTTGCGACGTGAAATTGCGATTTGGTCTTTACCTGGTTCGGCAGGTGGCTGGAAGTTGGCATCGTAAGGAAGTGACGGATCGCAGCGAACGCCGAAGTAGTTCTGTACCCGTCGTTCTGTTGGCAGTCCGTTGTCATCCCAGCCCATTGGGTAGAAGACTGACTTGCCATTCATTCTTTGGTAGCGGGCAACACAGTCAATATGTGTGTAAGAAAAAACGTGGCCGACGTGCAGTGAGCCGCTGACAGTTGGCGGGGGAGTATCAATACTGAAAACATTTTCGCGCGTTGCACTGCGATCAAATGAGTAGGTTCCGGCTTGGTCCCAGGTCTGCATCCATTTGGATTCCAGACCCTCAAGTGTTGGCTTTTCAGGCATTCGTTGCGCGCTCATGATCCCTAATCCTAGACAACTAAAGACAATTAGACTGAATCCATGTCATTGCCCGATATCCAAGAACTCGCACGCGTGGAAGAAGTCTTGGAATCTCGTTGGCCAGAAACCAAAATCGAACCAAGTCTGGATCGAATTAGCCATTTAATGACGCTTTTAGGCGACCCGCAATTCGCGTACCCAGTTATTCACATCACTGGGACGAATGGCAAGACCTCAACCGCCCGGATGATTGAGTCTTTGTTAAGCGCAATGGGCCTGCGAACCGGTTTAGTTACTAGCCCACATTTACATCAAGTTACTGAGCGAATTCGTATAAGTGGTGAGCCAATTCCAGCAGATAAGTTTGTCGAGATTTATGACGAACTTGAGCCGTATCTAGCAATTGTTGATAACGAAAGTTTAAGCAATGGCGGTCCAGCTATGTCTTACTTTGAGGTGCTAACTGGAATGGCGTTTGCTGCGTTTGCCGATGCTCCAGTAGATGTTGCAGTTATCGAAGTTGGAATGGGTGGCGCTTGGGATGCAAC
>JAIOWT010000044.1 GCA_021742025.1 Candidatus Nanopelagicales bacterium | reverse complement strand
AATAGCGAAGAAGTAACCACGTTAATTGTCGATGCGTTACCAGTAACTCTTTATTTAGCATTAGGTGCATTTGTAATTTGGATGCTCGTTGGCATCTCAGCAGGAATTGTCGCTGCAAAGAATCATGGAAAATGGCAAGACCGAACCATCATGAGCGTTTCCTTGATTGGCTACTCGTTACCGGTTTTCTTCGTTGGGCTTTTGCTTTTGATTTTCGTGATTGTGCGATGGAACTTTTTGCCTTACCCCAATTACGAATCACCATTTGATGACCCAGTAGCTTTTTTCCAAACCATGCTTTTGCCTTGGGTTACCTTGGCGATTCTTTATGCGGCTTACTACGCAAGACTTACCCGATCCCAGATGCTGGAAACCATGGGTGAAGATTACATTCGCACTGCCAGAGCAAAAGGTTTATCAGAACGAATTGTTTTCCGTAAGCATGCATTCCGCGCAGGACTGACACCAATTGTGACTTCAGCGGGCCTCGATCTTGCTGGACTACTTGGTGGCGCAGTAATTACTGAATACATTTTCAGCTTGCCTGGACTTGGGCGTTTAGCAATAGGCGCGGTAACTGAATATGACCTACCGACTATTACCGCAACGGTTCTAATCGCTGCAGTGTTCGTTATCGTTGCAAATCTCATTGTTGACATTCTTTATGCGGCAATCGATCCACGGGTACGTCTGTCATGACGATTGATTCAAATGTAATTTTGGAAGTGAAGAACTTAAATGTTGAATTCACTACTGATGATGGAATTGTTCACGCAGTTAACAATGTTTCGTACAAAGTAGAGCGTGGCAAGACGCTAGCCATAGTTGGTGAATCAGGTTCGGGTAAAAGTGTTTCTAGCTTGGCGGTTATGGGTTTGCTAACCGGAGCCAATACAAAAATTTCCGGCGAAGTCTTCTTCAATGGCAAAGAATTAGTTGGAGCCGATCCCGAAGATGTTCGTAAACTTCGTGGTGATGAAATGGCCATGATTTTCCAGGATCCGCTAAGCGCGCTGCATCCCTATTACACAATTGGTGATCAACTAGCTGAAGCCGTTCTGGTGCACCACCAGATAAAAGAGACAGAAGCTCGGACCCGTGCAGCCGAGATGTTAACAAAGGTTGGAATTCCATCAGTCGATCAGCGTATGGATGAATATCCACACCAACTCTCGGGTGGCATGCGCCAACGTGTAATGATCGCGATGGCTTTGATTAATGGGCCAGAGTTATTGATTGCAGATGAACCAACAACTGCTCTTGATGTCACGGTTCAGGCGCAGATTCTTGATCTATTGCGCGAATTGCAAACTGAATTTGGCACTGCAATCGTTTTGATTACTCACGATCTAGGCGTAGTTGCTGACTTAGCCGACGAAGTTATGGTTATGTATGGCGGCAGTGCGGTTGAACACGCGCCAGTTCGCGAAATTTTCTATGCACCTCAAATGCCTTATACCTGGGGACTTCTTGCCTCTATCCCGCAGATATCAGCGAAGAAGGAACAGTTAGATCCAATTCCTGGGTCACCTCCGTCATTGCTGAATCTGCCCAAGGGTTGTGTATTTGCCCCGCGCTGTGCGTT
Source organism: Candidatus Nanopelagicales bacterium (assembly GCA_021742025.1). The sequence continues at coordinate 5,915 of JAIOWT010000044.1, read as the reverse complement.
TAAGAATCAAGTTGCCAATGATGCCTGTGCGAATGAATTCCCCGATTTGCTTTCGGTCTCTATGGGACATGAGGCACGTTGTCATCTAACTGAACCTCAACGAACTGCAATTCGGTCTGAACGCAAGATTGGCAGGTTGTAATCATGGCAGAGCCAATTCTTAAAGTTACAAATCTTCAAAAACTGTTTCCAATTCAAGGCGGCGGACTTTTCAATCGGGTGGTTGGAAACGTGCGTGCCGTTGATGGCATAAGTCTGGAAGTTTTTCCAGGCGAAACTCTAGGTCTTGTCGGCGAAAGCGGATGCGGAAAATCAACTGCAGGTCGTGCGATGTTGAGATTGATTGAACCAACTAGTGGAGCTATCGAATTCAATGGCCAGGACATCACTAACTTAAAGAAGAAGGACTTAGTTCCACTTCGCCGTGAAATGCAGATGATTTTCCAAGATCCGTTTTCCTCGCTCAACCCGCGACACACAATCGGTGACATAATCGGTGCCCCGTTTAGAGTGCAGGGTGTTAAGCCAGAAGGCGGCATCATGAAAGCCGTTCAAGGACTTATGGATCGGGTTGGATTAAATCCAGAACACTTCAATCGGTACCCAAATGAGTTTTCGGGTGGTCAACGCCAGCGAATTGGAATTGCCAGAGCAATTGCGCTAAAACCCAAACTAATTGTTTGTGATGAGCCAGTCTCGGCCCTTGACGTCTCGATCCAAGCGCAGGTACTTAACCTGTTGGATGACATTCAGCAAGATTTTGGCCTTGCTTACATTTTTATTGCTCACGACTTATCAGTAGTGCGCCACATTTCTGATCGAGTTTCAGTTATGTATCTTGGCAAAATCATGGAACAAGCACCGCAAGAAGTCTTGTATCAAAAGCCATTGCATCCATATACACATGCGTTGCTTTCAGCCGTACCGATTGCAGATCCAGACCTTGAACGCTCTAGGGAGCGAATCATTTTGTGTGGCGATTTACCGAGCCCAAGTGATCCACCGAGTGGTTGCGTGTTTAGAACTCGCTGCTTCAAAGCGCAGGCACGCTGCGAATCTGAGGTTCCAGAACTTCGCGAATTAGCAATGGGCCACAAGGTTGCTTGCCATTTCCCAATGGATGTAACAAGCGTTGCGTCAGCTTCCGGAACTGACTTCATAAGCTAACTTCGTTGGTTTTGAGTTATTCGACTCCGAGTTGTTCTTTCAAGTACTCAACAGTAAGCAGCATCAAATTCTCCGAAATAATTTCTTGCGGAGTCATGTGAGTTACCCCGGAGAGTGGAAGAACCGTGTGTGGCTTTTTATTGGCCAAGAGTGCGCCGCTTAAAGAAAGAGAATGAGCCGCGACCACATTGTCATCTGCAAGGCCATGTACCAGCATCAGTGGTCTGTCCAGCTGTCCTGCCATCGGGATCAACGAGTGGTCTTCATAGATCTCAGGAAACTTCTCGGGATGGCCAAGGTATCGCTCGGTGTAAGCAGTGTCATACCAAAGCCATTCGGTGACTGGGGCACCTGCGACTGCCGCATGAAACACATCAGGCCGCTTCATTACGGCAAGCGCCGATAAGTAACCACCAAATGACCAGCCAGTTATGCCAACTCGAGTTGCATCAACATCGTCTGGGAAATGTTTTGCAACATCAGCAATCGCATTAACTTGATCGTCAATGACTGGACCTACAAAATCTTGAAAAATCGCGTGATCCCATGCGGGTCCGCGGCCACCGGTTCCGCGATTGTCCGCAACAACAACGACAAATCCTTGATCAGCAAACCACTGATCAATTGCATAGCTGAGTGCGCCATTTTGAACCTGTGGGCCATGCGGGCCACCATAAGGTCGCATCATGATTGGAAGTTGCTTACTTCCGTAAACGTGGTCCCGTGGGAATAGCACAGCGGTGTTCACTTTGTGAGGCCCAGTTTGCAAAACGTGTACTTGCGAAGTGAAGTTTGGCGATTCAGCTAAGGAATCAAAGTAGTGCTCAGTCTTAACACCACGGCGAAGTTGATAAGTGCGAGTGTGGGTGTCGAGTCTAGATTCAACGACTATTTGAAGTTCTGCAGTGGACACGGTGGCACTTGCCATACCACCTTGCGAAATTTCAGTAATTGATCCGTCAAAACCTAGTCGAAGCAAGTCACGTGACAAGGCATCTTGAGTAGCGATCACATCTACGTATTCATCTTTGATATCAACAATAGACATCACTTGTAGACCTGCTGGAGATAACGCCTTTCCTGAAATTTGTAGTTCTCGAGTGTCAGATTGACGGTTGTCGATCACCGAAACAATCTCGTTGTTATGCCAGCGCGGTTGCCCAGGGATAACTTCGACAAATTCATGATCCGTTACTTCGTGAACGTTTTCAAGGCCGGTAGCAGTTGCTGCATAAGTTACAAATTGTTGCTGAGCCCGATCGGCAACTGTGATTAGCGCATTGCAATCCTTTTGCCAAGAAACAGAAATCAAATACTCAAATGAATCGTTATCCCAGCGAATCGCTTCTCGTTCGCCAGTAAGGGAAATCTTCTCAAGTCCAACCGTTGCATTCTTGGTTCCTGCTGCGGGGTATCGAATTTCTTGTGGTGTTTTTGCAGGCGTAGCCGGATCTGAAATCCACCAAGTTTGGACATCGGTATCATCGACAGATTCGACAATCAAACCGTCGCTTTCTGGGGACCACCAATAGCCATGCATTCTTCCAAATTCTTCAGAGGCAATGAAGTCAGCCAAACCCCAAGCGATGTGCTCCTGTGTTTCATTAGTCAGATTGCGCACCGTTTTACCGGTGAAATCAACTACGAATAAATCTTTCCCGTTTGACCAGGCTATGAAGTTTCCGTCGGGGGAGAGTCTTGGATCAATTACTGGGCCAGCCACATTCAAATTGTTCAACTTATAGTCAGATAATTTACCCACGAAAAGTTGCCCAGAAAGTGCAAATGCAACTTTAGACCCTGCACTATCTGTTGAGTAACTTGTAATCCCCGCCGTAGTCTCCCGCATCCGCTCTCGGCGTGCGCGTTCAGCGGCTGGAACTTCTGCATCGTCTGCGAGCAATACTCGAGGGTCGGCAAACTTGGTTTCAATTCGATTTGCTACGTCATAAATCCATAGCGAATTAACGGAATCGCGTCCGCTATCGCTACGTAAAAACAGAACCTGATCGCCAGATTCGCAAATGTGGAAGCTGCGCGGTGCTCCCAATTGAAAATTTCGAGTAGCGGCGCTTTGGCGTGGAAAAGATTCGATCACCCCTTGATCCTGCCACGTTTAACTATTGAGTGTCTCGTACAGTTGGTACATGACATCTCGCACCGCTGGTCTGCCAAATCAACGCCTGCTTTTGGTGCATGCACATCCAGACGATGAAACCATCGGCAGCGGGGCAACTATGGCTAGGTACGTGGCCGCTGGAGCACAGGTCACGCTAGTCACTTGCACCCTGGGTGAAGAAGGCGAAATCTTAACTCCGGAACTTTCTCACTTAGCGGCAGATAAATCTGATCAATTAGGCAAGCACCGCATTACAGAGCTAGCAGCGGCGATGACTGAACTTGGTGTCACAGACTGGAGATTGCTAGGTGGCCCACACGCCTTTCGGGATAGTGGAATGGTTGGTACGCCACCAAATGATCGCCCAGATTGTTTTTGGCGCGCAGATCTTCTGGAAGCAGCAAAGCACCTTGTGAAAATCATTCGCGAAACGTGTCCCCAAGTCTTAGTTACTTACGATGATTTTGGGGGCTACGGTCATCCAGATCATATTCAGGCACACAGAGTGGCAACTTATGCTCGTGAATTAGCTGCAGCTCCAAGTTTTGCTCCAGATCTCGGCGCACCCTGGTTAATCGAAAAAGTTTATTGGACCGCATTTCCGGTAAGCGTGATGCGTGCTGGTATCGAAATGCTAAAAGCAGCTGGCGAGGAAACTGGATTTGCTGCGCAAGACCCAGATGAGATTCCATTTGCTTGTCCCGACGAAGTCGTGACCACTGCGATTGATGGCAGTGAGTTTGCAGATCAAAAGATGCGGGCGCTGCGTGCACACGCTACCCAAATCAGCACTGAAGAAGGATTTTTTGCGCTATCGAATAATTTAGGTTCACAAGTTATGGGCACTGAGTTTTATCGTTTAGTTGCTGGCATTGTGGCTGAACCATTTGACGAATTAGGCAGAGAAACCGATTTGTTTAGCGGCATTACAAATGGCAAAAAAGATTAGTGAAATGACAAAGTTCCGGATTGTTCTACTTAGTGCCGTTGTTGGAACGTTTGTTAGCGTCATCGCAGGCTTTGCTCATGCCGATCGAATTGTGTTTCTTGGACTTCGAATCCCGTATGGCTTGGTACTCGCCTTAAGTATTTGTGTGCTGACGTCGCTATGGCTGAATCGACAATTCCAGACTCGCCTGGCGGGTACGGTCTTTGTGGTCATCTGGGTACTTGTCACACTTCGGATGGCTATCGAGTCACCAACTGGGGACTTGATTTTCACCGTAACTTGGTATTCCACTTCGTACATAATTGCGGGAGCAATTCTGCTTTCTATGACCGCCGTCCTGCCAGCCCTACGCCAACCTGACAAATTTTCGGAGATCCTTCCCAAATCACAAGCCTGATGCGACAAAAAACTCGATAGACAGGTAAGTTTGGAGTGCTGAGAGAGTTACGTTTCTCGCATAATTTTTTTGGAGGTCGAAATGACTTATGTGATCGCACTGCCTTGCGTAGATGTTAAAGACAAGGCTTGTATCGAAGAATGCCCAGTGGATTGCATCTACGAAGGCGATCGCATGATGTACATCCAGGCCGACGAATGTGTTGACTGCGGCGCCTGCGAACCAGTGTGCCCAACTGAAGCCATCTACTACGAAGATGATGTCCCAGAAAAGTGGGAGAGCTTCAAGGGTGTTAACACCGCATTCTTCGAAACCCTAGGTTCTCCAGGTGGGGCATCAAAGACTGGCAAGACCAGCAATGACCCAGAAGAAATCAAGTCACTCCCACCACAGGTGAGTTAACTGATTTCACCACTTGCAAATGGGTTGCCAGATTTCCCCTGGGACCGAATTGCAGCAGCAGGGGACATTGCGCGAAAGCATCCAGATGGAATAGTCGATCTATCTATCGGAACTCCAGTAGATGACACCCCAGAAGTGATCACATCGGCGCTAGCCGCCGCCGCAAACGCACCAGGCTATCCAACTGCAGCTGGTCTACTAGAACTTCGGCAAGCTTGGGTTTCCTGGGCAAAACGAATTCTGTCTGCAGATTTAACGACAGATCAAGTTGTGCCATCAATTGGCTCCAAAGAAATTGTGGCTTGGTTACCAATTGTTTTTGGCCTTAATCAAAACAGCACTGTGGCTATTCCAGAACTTGCATACCCAACATATGCAGTTGGCGCAATGATGGCACATGCCAAATTTGTTACTTACAAGCAAGCATCCGACATCCCGGATAACGCTGACTTGATTTGGGTGAATTCTCCAAGCAATCCAACTGGCGAAGTATTAACTGCGAATCAACTAAAAGAACTAATTGCTCGAGGTAGAGAGTTATCCGCACCGGTCGTAAGTGACGAGTGCTACGTAGAACTAGGTTGGGAAGCTGAGCCGATTTCGATTCTGGATCCACGCGTTTGTGGCTCTGATTTCACTGGAATCTTGGCAGTGCACTCGTTGTCTAAGCGCTCTAACCTTGCTGGCTACCGATCGGGCGCCGTCTTAGGCGATACCAAATTGATTTCCGACATTGTTTCTTTGCGAAAGCATGCCGGCATGCTCGTCTCAACACCGGTGCAGATGGCAACAGTTGCAGCTCTGGCGGATGACGCACATGTCGCGATTCAAAAAGCGCGCTATGCAAAGCGCCGCGAGGTCCTTCACGCAGCCCTCGTGGC
>JAIOWT010000043.1 GCA_021742025.1 Candidatus Nanopelagicales bacterium | reverse complement strand
ACTGGATCGCGATATCCACCAAGAGATTCGGCAGCAGGTTTTGCTGCAAGGGTGACCGTGTCACCAACTCGGGACTGGCGCACGTCCTTTACACCAGTGATTAGGTAGCCCACTTCGCCAACACCGATTGCTTTGGAAGAAACCGGGTCAGGTGAGATCACACCAACTTCTAAAGTTTCGTGAGTTTCACTTGTGCTCATCATTTTGATGCGATCACGTTCTGGAATGCGACCATCGATCACTCGAACGTAAGTGACAACGCCACGGTAAGTGTCATAAACCGAATCGAAAATTAGCGCACGGGCAGGTGCATCTGGATCTCCGACTGGTGCTGGAACTTGCTTGACAACTTCATTAAGCAGTTCTTCAACGCCAACTCCAGTTTTGGCACTTACCTTCAGAACCGTTGCTGGATCGCAACCAATGATATGAGCAATTTCAGCGGCATACTTTTCTGGCTGGGCGGCCGGTAAGTCAATTTTGTTTAGGACGGGAATGATTGTCAGATTGTTTTCAAGTGCCAAGTACAGGTTCGCCAAAGTCTGAGCTTCGATACCTTGGGCAGCATCGACCAAAAGAATTGCGCCCTCACAAGCTGCCAGGCTTCGGCTCACTTCATATGTGAAGTCAACGTGACCGGGAGTATCGATCAGATTCAATACATATGTTTCATTGTCATCAGCAACAAATGGCAGGCGAACTGCTTGGCTCTTAATAGTGATGCCGCGCTCGCGCTCGATGTCCATGCGATCTAAGTACTGGGCCCGCATGTGACGCGGGTCAACGATTCCAGTGATCTGGAGCATGCGGTCTGCCAAAGTTGATTTGCCGTGGTCGATATGGGCAATAATGCAGAAATTACGAATAATTTTGGGGTCTGTGGCACCCGGCGCTGGTGGGTTAATTGCCTTCGACATTCGCTCATAATCCCACACTTGGACACAATTTGAGCATTCGGGTACTTCGCAGGTACTCTAGGGGTTCGAACACCGATAAATGAAGAGGCAAAAAGTGGCCAATATCAAGTCGCAGAAGAAGCGTATTTTGCAGAACGCTGCTGCCCAAGAACGCAATAAGGCAGTACGTAGCGCGCTAAAGACCAAGGTTCGTCGTTTCCGCGAGGCCCTAGCCACAGGTGATGAAGCAGCAACTGCTTCTGCACTTCGCGATGCCAGCCGGGCATTGGACAAGGCAGCTTCAAAGGGTGTCATTCACAAGAACCAGGCTGCGAACCGCAAATCATCGCTAGCTTCAACTGCTGCCAAGAAGTAAACAAACTTAGAAAAAACCGCCTTCGGGCGGTTTTTTTATTGCCACTTTATAGACGCTTTGATTTTTACTAAGTGATCTAAGCCGATCACTAATCTTTAGGCGCTCGGATCGCCATGAACTCTTTTTCCATGTGATACAAAGTTTGCGAATTTTCCAAGGACCGACCGCCAGGAATTGCAACGTCATAAACCGTGCCTTTACTTGACCGATCAGCTAGCGCTAAAAGTCGCGCTGCGGCAGCAAGTTGATCCGGATGCCATTTGGCTTTTTGAGCTCGCAAGAATCGCAGCTTCCAAGGTGGTACTCCAACTAATGGCGCCAATTCATTTTCACTCATGTTTGCTGGTGCGCTTGCGTATTTGATCAATGAGCGTAAACCGCTGCTGATCGCAGACACTGCTGGAACTGTCGCGCTTGAATCGTTAGCCATAGCCCAGCGGAATTGTTCTAGTAGTTCAACCGGTTTGGCGTTCCACATGGCGTCACTTAAATCCCAACCCATCACACCAACAACACCGGCGTAGTACTTAGACACTTCGACCTCATCAATGACATCAGCTTCGGTGTCAGCACATAACTGGGATACCGCAGCTAACAACTCACCAAGGCCAGAACCAATTGAGGTCTGCAAGGCATTAATGGCGCCAGCAGTTGCCTTGCGATCGTGTCTGCGAAATTCTGCGATTAGGGCTGCTTCCAAATCTTTTGCACTTAATTCACCACAAGAGGCTTCAAGGACTTTGGACTTTTTAATGGTGTCCAATAACTTCTTGCCTTTGACACCACCAGGGTGGGTAATTACTAGGCGAACATGTTCCGGTAAGTCAGCGATTGCGGTCAACAATATCGCGCCAACATCATCGGTCGCGCCATCAATTCCTTGCACCACAATTACTGTGAGTTCTCCAAATAGAGATGGCGATAAGGCATTCGCTAAGTCTCCAGCCGCAGTTTCGTTACTGGCCACTATGTCTTGGCGAACCGCAGCTGGATCAGCTTTACGTGCAGAAGACATGACGCCTTCAATTACGCGCTGGATTAAAATCGCTTCTTTTCCAACTGCAAGCACCACGTGTGCCTGATCAGTTGCAGAAGCTTTTGCCATGCTTTCAATATGTCACGAGCCACTGACTAACGTCTGGTCGCCACCCGAATCTGGGAATCTTGAACCGAAACCGCCAAATCTCCCCTAAGGTCAGTGCGAAACACTTGGCTGCCCGTTAATTCATACAACGAGATAGTTTCTGGGGCTGGGTGTCCGTATTCGTTGTCTTTCCCGACAGAAATAAAGGCGACTTCGGCATTTGCCCAGTCAGCAAAGTTATTTGATTGGTAACGGGAGCCATGGTGAGAAACTTTGATTACATCAAAATCTATTGACGGAAGTTCGTTTGCAATCTTGTCTTGTACTGGTGGCTCAATATCACCAGTGAGCAGGATTGAAATTCCATTTACCTGAATTGCTAAGGCCACGCTCGAATTATTGGCATCGCTGCCTTGACCCATGATCAATTCACTTGGCCAGATACAAGTAAATGAAACACCATTGACCACAAAGCGTTCTGGGTAAGTCATCACTTTTGATTCCAGTTTCATACTTGAGAGAACACTTTGCACAAACTCAGTGGTAGCGGGCGGATCATTAAGCGGGCTGACTCGAATTTGGCCAATTTCACGATCGCTAATTGCACCTTCGAGGCCACCGACGTGATCTGCGTGGAAATGTGTAAGTAGCAGTACAGGTATTCGTTTAATGTGAAGGTCACTTAAGCATCTATCAATAGCTTTTGGATCTCCCCCGACATCGACAACGACGGCTTCATTTTGTCTAACTCGAATCACGGTTGCATCACCTTGTCCGACATCACAAGAAACCATGACCCAGTTTGGGATCGGCCACTGTTTCAAGCTAAGTGTTGGATTTAGCCACAACAGGAAAAGCGCTGCTGCCATCATTGAGGCCAACTGACCTTGTTGTATCGCCGAAATTCTTCGCCAGGCCAAACCGATTTGCACGCCACCGGAAACTGTCAGCAGCGCCAGCACAATTCCAAACTTTCCACTCGGCCAAGGAATCGTTAGCCAGTCAATTGCAGAGCAGACTTTGGCAATGACGGCGATGAGTTGTGCAAAGCAACCCGCAACCCAAGCGATAAGAGTTCCAGCTGCTTGTGAAGCCGGAGTTATTAGTGCTGCGAGTAAGCCCAAAACCATGGCTGGCCCTGCCAATGGAACTGCCAACATATTCGCTGGAATTGAACTCAATGAAATTGGTGAGCCCAAAGCCACCAATATTGGAAATACCGAGAATTGAGCGGCAATTGTCACAGTTAGAGTTTGGATAATCCAAAGCGGGACTCGTTTGGGAATAGTTCGATCCAAGAATGCTTGGATTCGATTCACCCAAAGAATCAGGCCTGCTGTGGCAGCAACGGATAGTGCAAAGCCATATGAAACCGCCAACCAAGGATCCATCGCCACTAGGACAATCACCGCAACGCTGATCGCTGGCACGGGCGACCTATTCGATTTTGAGTAAGTGGCGGCCAAAGCAACTAGGCCCATGACAGTTGCTCGCAGCACACTAGGTTGCGGCCTTACCAAAATCACAAACGCAAAAAGCGCAGCCACCGTTGCTATGTACTGCCAATTTCGACTAACGCGAAACTTTCGAAGGGTAGCCAGCACCACAACAATAAGTAAAGTCACATTGGTTCCCGAAACTGCAATCAAGTGCGTGAGTCCGGCTGCCTTCATTTGCTCGGCTAGTTCGGGCTGAAGTGCAGAACTGTCCCCTAAGGCAAGTCCTGGCACTAGGCCTTGGGCGGATTCAGGGCTGAGTCGTAATGATTCATGTAATCCGCCTCGCAGGTGAGATGCCACCATTTGATATCGAGGCGCGGACTCAACGAGAGCTGGCAGGTCTAATAGCTTGAGATATCCAGCAAATGGTTTTCCAATCGGCGCCGGCGTTAGTTTTCCAGAAAACTCAAATCGCTGTCCTGGAATGTAATTCTCAGCAACTGCAATCAGTTCTGGATCGGTAATGAATGACATGACAGGTGATCCGACATTGAAGGTTTTGCCTCGCGCAGTCAAAGAATCAATTCGCAATGTAATCCGTAAGAGCTTGCGATCATTCCAGTTCAAGGCTTCTTTGCTGTGCGTGACTACTGGATCTGAGGTAATCGTTGCCATTCCTGACACCACAGAGTTTGATTGGCTTGCTAGCGCAATCGGACCTGTTGTAAGCGGCAAAATTCGAAGTACCGCAATACCAGAACCAAGTAAGGTGCCGAGCAGAATCATGGCAAATAGCGTCTTGGTCTCGATCGCATCGCTTGAAAACTTTTGGATGAATACTCGAGCCACCAAGATAAAGGTCGCACACATTGCGCTAACCCAGGCGGGATTAGCTAGTCCCACTGACGTGATGACAATTGCTGCTGAAAGCCAAGTAGCAACAGCTAGGGAACTGAGTCGAAAATCCACCTAAATTCGGACAAGTGCTTTTAAGTTGGCAAAAACTTTAGGGCCGATTCCAGGTACTTCTTGTAACTCTTCAATGGAATGAAATCTTTGATTAGATTCTCGCCAAGCAATAATTCTTCCTGCCATTACTGGACCAACGCCAGGTAAGGAATCCAATTCAGTTTCGGTAGCAAGGTTTATGTTTATGCGTGAATCAGAACTTAGCTCTTGAGATTGCGTATTGCCAATGAAAATCATCTGCCCATCTGATAGCCGCTCAGCCAAGTTAAGTGATGTCACGTTGGCACTTGGAATAACACCTCCAGCAGCGGCGATTGCATCTGCAACTCGTGAGCCAGCTGGAAGTGTGACAAGTCCTGGCGTTAAGACATCGCCCTTTACGTCAACAACTATTTGATCAAAGCCCGCACTGGAAGTCGGGACATTACCGCTACTGGTGATTGGAATGCCCGGGCTCGCAGTCTCTGGCACCGCGACAGATACAGGGCGGTTTAGCCAAACTAAGCCAGCCGTAATAGCTATTGCAGCGATAACTATTTTGAAGATTGGACGAATGGCTTGTGGTGGAGGTGCAACCAAAATCTGTGCTGACTCAGTGGCGCTGGACATGTCGGTTCTGCCACCTAACAACCTTTGGAGTCGATCAGATGCAGTAGTAGAAATTTGACTTTTGTCTTTGCGAAAAGCTTGCACGGATTGGACCCTAGTAACTGGGATCCAGTAAATCCCTAGGCCGAAAAGATTGTGGGGAAACTAAACCTGTGGACTTACTACGACGGCCAAGGCGCCTGGGCCCACATGAGTTCCAACAACTGCCCCAGCCGAGGTAACTGAAATTGTTTCAACACCCGTTAACGCTTTGAGCTGTTGGGCAACACTATTCGCCGCATCGAGTGCTTCAACGTGATGCACTGCAATCTCAGATTTAATCCGAGCGGCTGCGGAAACTATCTCGATCATCCGCGCGATGGATTTTTCACTAGACCTAACTAATTCTTGTTGCTCAACTTTGCCATTAATCATGTGTAGTAATGGCTTTAAATTCATGGATGCGCCCATTCGAGCTTGCATCGCTGTGATGCGTCCACCTTTTTCGAGAAACTCAAGTGAGTCCACATAAAAAATTATTGATGCTCCTGCGCTTTTACGTTGAACAATGTCAAGAACATCCGCGTGACCGCCTCCCGCGTTTGCGAGCTTGGCTCCAGCTTGGACTGCAAATCCAAGCATCATGGCAATTCCACGGGAATCAACCACGTCAACAAGAAAATCCACTTTGCGGCTTGCTAACACTGCTGATTCATAAGTTCCCGATAACTCACTGGATAGGTGCGCGCTGACTATAGATTCGTGCCCAGCTCGATGAAGTTTCTCAAAGGCTTCAACGAACACTTCAGGATTAGGGCGGGAAGTTGTTACTGACTTACCAGCGCGCAATGCAGTTGCTACTTCATCGACTGTTATGCCGCCCACTTCATTAAAGGCAACTCCATTGCTAATTACCTGAAGTGGCACAACTTCTATGCCAAGTGCCGTCACAACTTCGGTAGGTAAATAACAAGTTGAGTCAGTAACGATGCCAATGGACATGACTTAGCCGAGCACTATGTTGACGAGCTTTGGCGGCTTAACTACAACGACCTTGATGTTCTGGCCAGTAATCGCTTCTATTACTGAGGCTTGGCTCATTGCCAATTCCCGCATTTCATCTTCAGTGATGTTTGGCGAAATCTCTAACCGCTCTTTGATTTTTCCATTTACCTGGATTACACATTGCACTGAATCTTCAACCAAAAGCTTTGGATCCACCTGTGGCCATGGTGCTAGCGCAACAGTTGGCTGGTGACCAAGACGATCCCACATTTCTTCAGCGGTATATGGCGCAACCAGCGAAAGCATGATTGCAACTGCTTCAGTTGCCTCGCGCGCGGCAGGATCCGTTGGGCCACAACCAGAGTCAATAGCTTTGCGAGTTACGTTAACAAGTTCCATGGTGCGGGCAACAGCAACGTTAAATCGGTAAGTCTCAACTGCAAGCTGAGCATCGTTTAATGCCTTGTGCGTTGCCTTTCGAAGCGCCAAGTCACCCGAAGTAAATTCGCAACCTGGTTCACTCGAAACGTCACCGGCAAGACGATATGCACGGGCAAGGAACTTCTTGGCACCACTTGGTGACACATCCGCCCAGTCAACATCATCTTCTGGTGGGCCAGAGAAAACCATTGCTAAGCGAATTGCATCAACGCCATGATCGTTTAATTCGTCACTTAGTTTTACCAAGTTGCCGCGGCTCTTACTCATTGCAGAACCATCCATTTGAACCATGCCTTGATTCAGCAAGCGCTTGAACGGTTCAACGAAATCCACCATTCCCATGTCGAACATGACCTTGGTAAAGAATCGGCTGTAAAGCAAGTGCAGGATTGCGTGCGTAACTCCACCGACGTATTGGTCAACCGGTAGCCACTTCTTGGCCTCTGCAGGATCAAATGGCGCAGTACTTAACTGTGGATTGAGATAACGCATGTAGTACCAAGATGAATCAACGAAAGTGTCCATGGTGTCGGCATCGCGTCGCGCTGGGCCAGAACACTTTGGACATGGCACATTTGCCCATTCGTCAGCTGCGCCAAGTGGTGATGTTCCCTTGGGAGCTAGATCTAGCCCGGCTGCGTCTGGCAACTTAACTGGCAATTGGTCCAAAGGAACTGGAACTTCGCCACACGCTGGGCAGTGA
>JAIOWT010000042.1 GCA_021742025.1 Candidatus Nanopelagicales bacterium | reverse complement strand
GCCAATCGCGCATCGATCAGCCAGTATTTTCAGGCCAAAATTCCAGCCGTAGCCAAAGTTGAGCCAAGGATCGCAGCTACTGCTGCCTCCAAAATGAATGGCAAGCGGATCGACATGTTGCTCGCTCCAACTGAGCGCATAATCGATGTCTCGCGTCGCCTAGCAAAAGCAGCTACTCGGACCGTATTCATAACCAGCAGTACCGTTACAAAAAGCATCGCTACCGCGATCGCTAATGCAAAGGATTGCAAGCCCTTAAGGATTTGGAAGAATCTGTCCAGCAACTGGCGCTGGTCTTGAATTGATTCAACACCTTGCACTGATTGCAAAGCTCCAGAAACTTTTTCAAAATTTTCTGGATTGTCTAGCTTGACTCGAAACGAAGCCGGAAGCGCATCTGGGCTTATGTTTGCCAAAATTGCCGAACCGGCGAACTGTTCCTTGAATTGATCGTAAGCATCTGCTGAGGATTCATAGAAAACATCTTGAACGGATTCCAAGCTGCCGAGCACTGTTTCGATGTTCTTGCGCTGCTCATCTGTTACAACTCCAGTGCAAGTAAATGCAACGGAGGTATTTCCGCACAAAAAAATGGAAACTTCAATTTTGTCGTACCAGTAACCCTTCATACGGTCTACTTGAGCGCTCAATAGCAATGCCGCGCCTACCAAAGAAAGTGAAACTGCGACCGAAACGATTAATGCAACCGTCATAGTGAAATTTCGGCGTAATCCGTTTCCTACTTCTTTGCTTACAAATGAAAGTCTCATTACTAATGCCCCGTATGCCCATACATTCCGCGTTCTTGATCGCGGATGATATTGCCATTTTCCATTTGTACGATTCGTTTACGCATTTGATCCACAATCGCGACATCATGAGTTGCCATCACAATTGTTGTGCCTGTGCGATTGATCCGATCTAGCAACTTCATAATGCCAACGCTGGTAGATGGGTCTAAGTTTCCAGTTGGCTCATCTGCCAAAAGCAGTTTCGGCTTGTTCACAAACGCTCTTGCAAGTGCAACGCGCTGTTGCTCTCCACCTGATAACTCTGAAGGTAGGCGGTGTGCTTTTTCATCAAGTCCGACTAAGTCAAGAATTGCGGGGATTCTTTGTTGAATTTCTCTCTTTGATTTGCCAATTACTTCCATGCCAAATGCAACGTTGTCGAAAACTGTTTTTCCAGGAAGCAATCGGAAGTCTTGAAAGACGATGCCCATAGTTCGTCGAAAGGCTGGCACCTTGCGGTTTGGTAACTTAGCAACATTGATGCCATCCACTGTTACAGTGCCCGAACTTGGCTTCTCCTCTTTCAATAGCAATCGAAGTAGAGAAGATTTTCCCGATCCTGATTGACCGACGAGGAAGACAAATTCACCCTGCTCGATATTCAGATTGATTTCATTTAGAGCAGGAGTATTTGAGTTTTTGTATTGCTTGGAGACATTGTCAAAGTTAATCACAGTGAAATCTCCTTAAATGGGCGCGCAAAGATTTGCGAAAAGTCGTACGGTTTCAGCCTAAATACTGCATGGGCCAGGCACGTGCAGGGCGCGCCGACCTTGACGATTTCCGTACAAACGAAAATTGCTAGCTTGCTTGCTCGCGGCGCCAGCGAATTCCTGCCTCGACGAACTGGTCGATGTCACCATCAAGTACCGCTGAAGTATTTCCAGTTTCAACTTCAGTTCTAATGTCTTTAACCATTTGGTAAGGATGCAATACATATGAACGCATTTGATTTCCCCATGAGCCGCTTGTATCGCCCTTAAGTGCGTTGATCTTGGCTTGCTCTTCTTGCCGGGTTCGTTCCAAAATTTTTGCTTGCAGAACAGCCATCGCAGTTGCCTTATTTTGCAATTGCGAACGCTCGTTTTGGCATGAGACAACAATTCCAGTTGGAATGTGAGTTAGACGTACTGCTGAGTCAGTTGTATTGACTCCCTGGCCACCCGGACCTGACGAACGATACACATCAACGCGCAAATCGTCATCTGGAATCTCTACCGAATCTGTTTGTTCAACAACTGGAATAACTTCAACTTCAGCAAAAGATGTTTGGCGACGACTTTGGTTATCAAACGGGGAAATTCGAACTAGTCGATGAGTACCTTGTTCTACTGACAAAGTGCCATATGCGAACGGCGCCTTCACCGCAAAAGTAGTCGATTTGATTCCGGCCTCTTCAGCATATGAAGTTTCATAAACATCGGTCGCCCAGCCGTGACGTTCGCAGTAACGCAAATACATACGTTGCAACATTTCTGCCCAGTCCGCTGCATCGACGCCACCAGCTCCAGAACGGATTGAAACTAAAGCTTCGCGGTGGTCATACTCTCCCGAAAGCAAAGTTCGCACTTCAAGTTCACCAATAGATTTTTCAAGTGCGTTAAGTTCAGCGCCTGCTTCTTCAAGGATTCCTTGATCGCTTTCGGCTTCTCCCATTTCCCAAAGAACCTGAACATCATCAACACGGGAACGCAGATTCTTAATTCGAACAATGTCCGCCTGCAAAACAGATAACTTGCCGGTAACTCGCTGGGCATTTGCTTGGTCATCCCATAGATCGGGCGCGGAGGCGAGGATCTCAAGTTCAGCTACCTGAGCCTGCATTTCATCAATTCGGAGCACTTTTTCAATACTCGATAGGGTGGAGTTGATAGCTGCTAAATCAACAGCAAAATCTCCGGTAGCCATAGTTCATAAGGTTACCTTGAAGTCACCTAACTTTATTAATTGCCTTGGCCGCGCTGACAACAACTGGAGCCGAGATTGGCAATAGGTAGCCAAATGCCGTTCTTGGTTTAGCCTGCACAGTGACTTTGACAGAGTTTCCAGACACAACTACTGACTTGACTGAGAATTGCTGTACTTGTGATCGAACATCTGCGGTAGCGACATATTGATTCACTCTTGCTCTCGCGACATTCTCATTAAGTCGAAGGTTTCTCCCTAAGCCATTTCGATAAATTGAATCAGCATCAATGCCTTGTGCCGCCGAAAGTGCAGCACCATCTGCGATGCCATCCAAAACATTTCTTGTAACCCAGATCGATGCCAAATTGATTGAAACTGTGGCGATCATTAATCCCGCGATACAAAGTCCGATTCCAAACAACAGTATTGAGCCGTCTTCTCGAGTTAATGCTTTCCTAAATTTCATGGCGCTCGCAATTCATCTACAACTGCCGTGTGCTGAGAACTCACAACTACGCTTCGGGATCCCAATGCCTTAGGTATGTTGAGTTTTACTTCGTTGCTAACCCTTACGGTTACAAATCCTCCAGGAGATAAACAGGGCTTCTTGGTGCAAGAAATCTTTACTGATATATTTGAGTTTTGAGAATCAAAGTCTTGGGAAACCAAACCGACTGCCGAGTTTGCAGCCCTAATGGCATTCAGATCGCTGCTTGAAACCACATAAGCTCTGGCGGCGGTACGAGCTGAGACATCGGCCGCAAGATATGCGTTGGCAACCAAAATGCTCGAACTTGCAATTATGGATAACGGGACCAGCAAGGCAACGGTAATTCCAATGAACTCCACAATTACATTTCCAGCATCGGATCCAAATCGTTTCATAGCGATGCCTCATCAATTGCTCGCGCTTGTCCAGTCATCAGAATTTCGGTTCCTAAATATGGAATTTTGATTACTCGAGTTACCGAAACCGAAACATAAGTCAAACCTTGATGTTGAACCTGCGAAATGTTGATCGACTCAGGTCGAAACCCAGCACCTCGACTAGCCAATACGTTTAGTACTGCATTTCTCCCCTGCGCATTAGTCGCATCAGCCGCACTTGCGGTCCGAGCACCGATGACAGCCGCTGAGTCCAAAACACTTTTGTCAGCAACAAGCATTGCAATCTGTCCAATGGCTATAAAGGTAGCCACGAGTAATGGGGCAACTAAAACGAATCCGACAATTCCTGATCCGGTGTCGGATGCAAACCCACTATGGTTGCGAGACACTTCGTAGCGCACTCGTTAAAACAGACTTGAGTTGTCCGTCAGCTACAGACCAAACTGCCACAACAAGTCCGGCGGTCATAACGGTCACAAGCACCCAACCTGGTACGTCACCGCGGTCTTCGCGAGATTTTGCTATCGCATTAGTTGCTGCAACTTGAATTAGGGCAGATATCTTTGGAGCTATTTCATTTTCTATCTTCATGTGTATTTCCTTTTCTGTGTTTGAGCGATTGCTCAGGTTCGCTATAGAACTTGCAGCGCGATTATGCCTGGATAAAGTGCGACAGCGACAATCATTGGCAGGATTAGGAACACGACTGGAAGCATCATTGAGGTTTCCTTGTGTCCTGCTAACACCAAAAGCATGCGTACTTGATGTGCTCGTGCATCAGCTGCTTGAGCCCGTAACACTTGCGCCAGAGGGGTTCCACGTTCAAGAGCGAGTTCTAGAGAATGCGTCGCTCTAGTGAGTGGTTGAGATTCAATCTGATTACTCATCTGATTTAGGGCAACTAACAGGCCATCTCCCGAGTTCACGTCATTTACAACTTTCCTTAACTCAAAGACCAGAGGACCGGTGCAGGATTTAGAAATTCTTCGAAGCGCCAAAAGAACTGGCTCTCCTGCCGAAACAGCAAATGCCAATAGATCGAGTACTGCCGGAAGTTGTTCCTCTATGTTTGTGCGACGGCGCTTCGCCTGACTTGCCAGACTCCACTTGGCATACCAGCCTCCGAGAATGAAAGCACCTACGACTAATGCAGCTGCAACAAGTGGTGACAAACCTTTGCTGGCACTTAATCGAAGTCCTATCCAGAAAAGAGCTGCAATCATGAAGTTGCCAGCAAAAATAACCTGTTTACGGCGAAAGCCCGCCAAGGTGTAATCACTTTCTGCCTGACGAAGCCATTTTGAAATTTCAGTGTTATTGCTCCACGGTGACCCACTGTTATTCGTTAGCAAAGTATTGATGGCTGCAAGCGCTTGTTGTGTGAAACTCAATGACTGAATTGAGCCTTTTCCAATAAAAGGTGAGATCTGATCGCCCATACTAAGTCTTGGTTGACGCATCGCATTCACCCACAAGACGATTCCAAGTCCAAACAGTGCGCCTATGAATACTCCAGTCATGACATCAGTCTTTTCTCGACCGGCAGTTCTGCCATCTTCATCATTGCGATATACGCAAACATGGAAACCACTGCGCAGATCGTGAGCATGCGCATCCCGCTGGCCGAAAAGTACACATCTGCTGCAGTGTCTCGAGTAGAAAGCACTAGGGCAGTTACCCATGGCGCTGCTACCGCAAGCTTTGCTCCATTAATCGTCCAACTTTGTCGAGCGACAATTTCACCACGGAGCACAAGTTCCTCTCGCATTACCTCAGACAGTGTCCGCAATAGCACGCCAAGGTCTGTACCGCCTACCTCATGAGCAATCTGCAACGAGGCAACAAATTTGTCTGCTTGTGGGTTCTCCAAGTTTTGCGCGATTAGATCTAGGCCCGCATTGAAGTCGCCTGTTGCTTGATACTGGTCCCGACAAAGTTGAAAAGTAGGGCGAAGTCGCTCTGGACCGGAATTGCATAATTCAATTACTGCTTGCGGCAGTGAAAGTCCAGCACGAATCGCTGATGCTAGATCATCAACCACATCTGGCCAGACGTCAGGCGAAAGTTCTCCACGCTTAGTAAACACCTTTTGGTTTAGATTCAGCTTGAAACCCCTAGGCCTGATTGGTTCGCGCATTGCACCCCAAACCAACATGGCGCCAATTGCTAAAAGTGCACCGAAGATTAGTCCCATTTCGAGACGCCAATCAAATTTGTTACATCAATGTTGTGAGCTTGGAAGCGATCAAGTTTTCCTGGGAATATTCCTTGCGGCTCTAGACTTCCATTTTGAAACTTAAAGATATCTCCAATCTCGACACTGTTTCCTTCAATTCGCCCAGTCACAGAAGTTATTTGTTGAACTTTGCGGGTTCCATCTGGCTGTAAGGCAGTGTGAACCAATATGTCTACGACTGATGCGACGGTGGGAACCACGAACTCAGCTGAGACGTTGCTGCCAGCCAGCATTGGAAGTAGGCATAATTTTGAAATAGCGTCACGTGAACCGTTGGCATGCAATGAGCACATACTTGGCATCCCAGCATTCATTGCCACAAGCAGATCTAATGCCTCCTCTTGGCGAACTTCTCCAACAACTAATCGAGATGGCCTCATTCGTAGCGCTTCTTTAATTAACCGGCGCAAGGGAATCTCGCCGGTTCCTTCCAGACTTGCCTGCCGAGTTTGTAGTGCGACCCAGTCTGGACTGGTTAGCTGCAACTCGAAAACTTCTTCACACGTAATTACGCGCTCACTTGATGGTGCACTGTTCAACAACGCATTCATCAACGTTGTTTTTCCAGCTTGAGTTGCACCTGAAACAACTATGTTTAAGCCAGCAACAACACAAGCCTGTAAGAAGGCTGCCGCTTGATCGGTTAACGTGTTGGCTAGCACCAAGCCATCCAGCGACTTTGATGTCATGATGAATTTTCGGATGTTTACCGACCAATGCCTTCGAGTTATATCTGGAATTGCCACATGCAATCTAGAGCCATCGGGCAAAGTTGCATCAACAAATGGGTTAGAAAGATCCACTCGGCGACCTGATGATGCCAGCATTCTTTCGACGAGTCCGCGAACTTCAGCATCACCGAGAATGACACTTGTGAGCTCACTTTTGCCATTTCGGGCTACGAAAATACGTCCTGGTTCATTTATCCAGATCTCTTCAATAGTTGGATCGTCCAGAAGAGGTTGAAGTGGTCCAAACCCAGATATGTGGTTGGTGATTTGATCGACCAATAGTCGAGGGGACTCATTATCAGATGCAGCATTCTCTGATTGCGCCAAGATATCTTCAACCATGTGACGTAACTCGATTACTTCTTCGTGCGGGCTGATCCCCCCAGTCCGAACCCGCGTCCGAACTTCTTGAATAACGTCGCCAACTGCACCTGACATGAGCTCCCCCGTTGCTTGGACTTGGTATGAATCAAGTCGTTGCTTTTACCCGGGCTAAGCCGAGTTATAGAAGAGTAAATTGATTTTGGCGTTGAGAGAATGTGGATTTGAAACATGTGGATAACTCAGCTTGATACGTATCTTTCATGCGCAAGAGATTTCAAGCTGACAGGAATTATCCACAAAAACAAAGAACCCTATTGTGTTTAGCAAAGAAACGGTCTAGGCCGTCTTTCTGTTAGTCATCCAGCTGCGAATTCCAGCAACGATGGATCCAACGATAAAGAATGTGGCGATTGCATACGAACCAGTTTTAACTGCTGGGATTGTTGCTGCGTAGTACCCAGCAAGAGTTAGGCCCACGCCCCAAGCAATGGCTCCAACAAAGTTAGCGCTTAGAAACTTGTAGTAATTCATGCGAGCGATTCCTGCGATTGCCGGAATGAGCACCCGAGCCCAAGGCATGAATCGCGCAACTACAACTGCCCACCAGCCAAGTTCGGCATAGAACTTTTCTGACTTTACGATTGCAGCCTTTAGCTTCGGGCCATCCCGCTTATCCAAGTAAGGCCGGCCGTAATGTCGTCCGAGAACAAATCCGGTTTGGTCGCCGATAAAAGC
>JAIOWT010000041.1 GCA_021742025.1 Candidatus Nanopelagicales bacterium | reverse complement strand
CCATTGCCGCCTTGGACATGGAGAGTCACTTGATCGATAAACGACGTCATTGAATCTCCTTTCCAAAAGAAAAGCGGGCCCGAACCGGACCCGCCTAACTATAAAATCGTGCGGAGTTATTCCGACGGGATGATGTTGATAACACGACGGCCGCGACGGCTGCCGAACTGAACAGCGCCAGCAGCTAGTGCGAAAAGTGTGTCATCTCCACCACGGCCAACATTGTCACCTGGGTGAAAATGTGTGCCACGTTGACGAACAATAATTTCTCCGGCGTTAACAACCTGACCACCGAAACGCTTTACGCCCAAACGCTGTGCATTTGAATCGCGACCGTTTCTGGTACTGGAGGCACCCTTTTTATGAGCCATGAGTTATACCTACTTCTCTGTCTTCTTAGATGCAGCTTTTTTCGCTGCCGATGCAGGCGATTTCTTCGCCTTTGCATCGGAACTTGAAGATGAAGCCTTCTTCGCTGGTGCTGCCTTCTTTGCAGGCGCAGCCTTCTTTGCGGCAGGTGCAGCGGCTTTCTTGGCTGGTGCAGCTTCAGCAGCTGGAGATTCAGCTGTCTTGGCAGCAGGTGCAGCCTTTGCAGGAGCAGCCTTCTTTGCAACTACTGGCTTTGCCTTTGAAGTTGCTTTGTCACCAGCAGCGATCTTCTCGCTACCGATTGAAATAATTTGTACATCAGTTAGGTCTGAACGGTGTCCTTGACGACGACGGTAACCAGTCTTGTTCTTGTAACGAAGAATTTCGATTTTCGGTCCACGGTTGTGGTCAATAACTTCAGCGGTTACGGTGACGCCTTTAGCGTCGGTGTTGACCTTGTCGCCATCCACGATCAAAACAGTTGGAAGAACCACTGTCTCGCCTGGCTTGGCTTGAACGCGGTCAAGGCTAATTAGGTCGCCAACGGCAACTTTCTCCTGGCGGCCACCAGCACGAACGATCGCGTACACGAGGTATCTCCTTGAACTAATGCTTGTTTCGGGTGAAAACCCTAAGTCTTAAGCCTCATAAGGTTACGGACTCAAGGGCCTTAGGGTCAAACCGAGACAGGCTCTTCGGGGGTTGTATCTGAGGTTGAATCTGTTGAATTGTCGTGTGAATGGTCGTGATTACCCTTTTTACCCTTGTTTTTAGGGGTTTTCGAGGTGTCATGGCCATCCATGTTCACAACAGCGCCGCGGCCTTGGCAATGATCGCAAGACTCACTAAACACCTCAAGCAGGCCAGCGCCAATGCGCTTTCGGGTCATCTGAACCAGTCCAAGTGAGGTAACTTCGGCGACTTGGTGCTTGGTTCGGTCTCGACCTAGGCATTCAATTAGGCGACGGATTACCTGATCGCGATTGCTTTCCAAAACCATGTCGATGAAGTCGATAACGATGATGCCACCAATATCACGAAGTCTTAGCTGGCGAACAATCTCTTCGGCAGCTTCCATGTTATTTTTTGTAACAGTTTGTTCCAAGTTGCCACCCTGGCCGATGAACTTGCCGGTGTTAACGTCAACAACTGTCATAGCTTCGGTGCGATCAATTACTAGAGAGCCACCGGAGGGCAGGTAAACCTTGCGATCAAGTGCCTTGGCAATTTGTTCATCAATTCGGTATTCGGTGAACACGTCAGTTGTGCCAACATACTTTTCAAGACGGTCTGCAAGATCTGGCGCAACATAACTTACGTATTGTTCAACCGTTTCCCAAGCATCAGCGCCCGAAACAATTAGTTTCTTAACATCTTCATTGAAGATATCTCGAACAACCTTGATTGAAATATCTGGTTCGCCGTAAAGCATTGTTGGAGGTGAAGCGGTTTTTGATTTAGCTTCAATGTCAGTCCACTGTGCGGCCAATCTGGCTACGTCGCGACCTAGCTCTTCTTCAGTTGCACCCTCTGATGCCGTGCGAACAATTACGCCCGCATCTTCCGGAACGACTGCCTTCAAAATTGTTTTCAGACGAGAGCGTTCCCGGTCTGGAAGTTTGCGCGAGATTCCAGTCATTGGATTGTTTGGAACATAAACCAAGAAACGACCAGGCAAAGAAATCTGACTTGTTAGTCGGGCGCCCTTTTGTCCAACTGGATCCTTGGTAACTTGAACTAAAACTGGATCTCCAGATTTAAGAGCTGTTTCGATCTTCTTTGGTTGGCCATCAAGTCCAGCTGCATCCCAGTTAACTTCACCTGCGTAAAGAACTGCGTTTCGTCCCTTGCCGATATCAACGAACGCCGCTTCCATACCTGGCAATACGTTTTGAACGCGTCCCAAGTAAACGTTGCCAACTAGTGATCCACTGCTTGATTGATTGATGTAATGCTCAACAACAATTCCATCTTCAAGAACTGCAATCTGCGTGCGGGCGCCTTGTTGGCGAACCACCATTACTCGCTCTACATTTTCGCGACGTGCTAGGAATTCAGATTCAGTCAAGATTGGTGCGCGTCGACGTCCAGCGTCTCGCCCATCACGACGACGATTGCGTTTTGCATCTAGTCGAGTTGAGCCAGACTCATTGTCTGAACCATCGCGCGTGCGCTTACGACTGCGCTTGCGGGCAGTTGCCGCCTCGGATGACTCGGTTGAATCAGTTGAATCCTCGTCACTTGATTCGGTTGTTCCCTCTTCTAGTTCGGAACCTTCAACACCCGTGCTTACCTTGCCACGATTCTTGTTCTTACCACCGCGGCGATTACGATTACGGTTGCGATTGTTGTTGCCACTGCGCTCTTCACCAGATTCTGAACTTTCAATTGATGTCGATTCTGATGTGTCTGCAGATTCAGATACTGATGCCTTTTTTGCCGGAGCCTTTTTTGGCTGGCCCTTCTTGGCAACTGAAAGCGTTTCTTCAGAACTCGCCGACTTTGCAGCAGCTTTTTTCTTCGCTGGCGCTGTAGTCACTGGTGCGGACTGGAAAACTGGAATGGCGATCGGTGCCTTCTTGGCAGCCGGAGCCTTCTTTTTGGCAGCAGCTTTAGCCGGAGCCTTTTCTGCCTTGGCCTCGCTAGCTGGCTTGGTAGTTGGCGCATCAACCGGTGGCCCTGCTGGGCGCCCAGCGGCACGTCGACGTGGTTTAGATTCTGGTGTTACTTCGTTATCCGACATGAAAGTCGTCTCCTATCGCACAAAAACAATGCCGAAGCACTGGTCTTGCGTTCACTCACGCCCTAGGGGCGCATAAGCCTATGTAGTGACGATGTAGGGCTCAAGCTTGTGTGGCTTCACGATCCAAGGTGAAAGGATCACCCACGGACCAACCATCTTCAAGCAAAGGACCTTGCGCCAGTCGAGTAACCCGAGGTGGGATCTCCTGGGCGAAGTCCGCAACTTTTTTCAGAGCTGCCAGAACATCGTCTGGTCGAACAGCTGGCACGCCATGCCGAACGACTACTTGAAGTATGGCACAGTCAGCGCCCATCTCCACATTTGCCCGAATTACCGCGGTTCTGGCGTCAAAGGTTCTAATTCCGGACTTGGTCATGCGATCTACCAGAACCTCAGATTCCGACATAAAGGCATCGAGTGCACCCTGCAAAGTTTCTTGGGAGGTGCCTGGCAGCTCTATGCTCCAGTGACTTGCCTCAAGGCGAGCCACAAAGTCTGGGGTGCGGGCTTCTACTACGGCCAAGATGTCTAGGCCAGGTGGCAAAACTTCGTCTAGAACGGCCAGGAGTTTGTCCGGGTCCACTACTTGAACCACGCCAATTTCCACATACTCCGCTTCACTTGCTACTCCTGTTGGCGCAGCATTGGCATAGGAAATTTTTGGATGTGGAGAAAATCCAGCGCTGTATGCCATCGGAACACCAGCACGCTTTAAGGCACGTTCAAACGCTCGTTGAAAATCACGATGTGATGTGAAACGAAGTCGATCTCGTTTAGCGTGCTGAATTCTTAACTTTTGAACAGCCGGGACAATCTCGCGACCAGGATCACGATCACGTGCCACTGTTTGCAACTACGCGTGATGGAATCGTTGGCATTGGAAGCATTACTGCGTTAGTTGGACCAACTTGGATTTCGGTGCCCATGTGATCGCAAACTCCACAATCAAAACACGGAACCCAACGACAGTCATCAACTTCAACTTCAGACAGCGCATCTTGCCAATCATCCCAGAGCCACTCTTTGTCTAAACCTGAATCTAAATGATCCCATGCAAGTACTTCAGATAATTCGCGTTCTCTGATGGTGTACCAGTTAACGTCAACTGCTTCATCAGCAAATGCGATTTCCGCAGCTGCCATCCACTTGTCGTATGAGAAGTGTTCGCTCCAGCCATCGAAGCGCTGGCCATCTCGCCATACTTGTTCAATAACTTTTCCTACTCGACGATCGCCGCGCGAAAGCAAGCCTTCAACTACGCCTGGCTTGCCGTCGTGGTATCGAACGCCAATTGACTTTCCAAATTCCCGATCTTGGCGAATCGCATCACGCAATTTGTAAAGGCGGGAATCGGTTGTTTCGTGATCAAGTTGCGCCGCCCACTGGAATGGCGTGTGTGGTTTAGGCACAAACC
Source organism: Candidatus Nanopelagicales bacterium (assembly GCA_021742025.1). Next base: position 3,153 of record JAIOWT010000041.1, on the reverse strand, counting down.
CACCAATTGAAACGGTGCAGCGAATATCTTTACGACCTGAGGCTTCGCGACCTGCCTTGATTACTTCGTGGGCAAGGCGAGCAATCTGTAACACATCTTCGTCTTCTTCGGTCGGCAAGCCACACATGAAGTACAGCTTCACTTGACGCCAGCCAGATGCATACGCAGCTGTCACGGTGCGAATCAAATCTTCTTCAGTAACCATTTTGTTGATGACTTTACGAATGCGCTCGCTGCCACCTTCTGGAGCAAAAGTTAATCCGCTACGGCGACCATTGCGAGAGAGTTCATTTGCTAAATCAATGTTGAAGGCGTCAACTCGAGTGCTTGGAAGTGACAGCGAAGTCTGGGTATCTTCGTATCTATCCGCTAAACCTTTGGCGATCTCAGCAATTTCGGAGTGATCTGCACTGGAAAGTGAAAGTAGGCCGATCTCTTCATAGCCCGTTTTCTCTAAGCCGTTTGCAACCATGTCAGCGATAGTCGTCATGGAACGTTCCCGTACTGGACGAGTGATCATTCCAGCTTGGCAGAAACGGCAACCACGAGTACAGCCGCGGAAAATTTCCACGCTCATGCGTTCGTGAACGCTTTCTGCAATTGGAACTAGTGGTGCTTTTGGATATGGCCATTCATCAAGATCCATAACAGTGTGCTTTGCAACGCGCCATGGCACACCTGGACGATTTGGGGAGACGCGACGAATTCGTCCATCTTCCATGTATTCCACGTCATAAAACGCTGGCACATACATCACGCCAGACTTTGCCAGGCGCATCAATAGTTCATCGCGTCCGCCGGGACTTCCTTCGGATTTAAACGCTGCGATGATGTCCGTAATTGCTAGAACGGCTTGCTCGCCGTCACCAAGAACGGCGCCATCGATAAACATTGAGATAGCTTCAGGGTTAAATGCGGCATGTCCACCAGCGATGACTAACGGATGAGTCTCATCGCGATCAACTGCATGTAACGGGACGCCTGCTAAATCAATAGCGGTAAGCATATTGGTATAGCCAAGTTCGGTAGCGAAGGAAACACCAAGTGCATCGAATGCTCCAACGGGGCGATGTCCATCAACCGTGAATTGTGGAACACCATTTTCCCGCATCAGTTTTTCAAGATCTGGCCAAACTGCATACGTACGCTCACATAAAGTATCGGCACGCTCATTTAGAACTTCGTACAAAATCTGAACACCTTGGTTGGGAATGCCAACTTCGTAAGCATCGGGATACATGAGGCACCAACGAACTGTGGTGTCATCCCAAGGCTTAACAACAGCATTAAGTTCGCCACCAACGTATTGAACAGGTTTTTGCACCCGAGGCAATAACTGTTCCAGTGCCGGAAATACAGACTGGACCGTCATCTCTAACCCTTTACAGTTTTGGGAAAAATAGTGCAATCTCACGAGCAGCAGATTCTGGTGAATCTGACCCGTGCGAAACATTTAATTGTGTTTCAGTTGCAAGGTCGCCACGAATGGTTCCCATCGCAGCGTTCGCTGGATTGGTTGCACCCATCATGGTGCGCCAAGCAGCAATTGCTTCGTTACCTTCGATGACAGCTGCAACTAGTGGACCGCCGCTGATGAAATCAACAAGATCCTTAAAGAACGGCTTATCAACATGCTCGGCATAGTGAGTCTCGGCAATTGAGCGCTCTAGCGTGCGCATTTCTAAGGCAACGATTTTGAAACCTTTGCGTTCAATGCGCGAAATTACTTCGCCAACAAGGCCGCGTTCGACGCCATCTGGCTTTACAAGGACAAGGGTACGTTCAGACATGTTCTTAATCTTAAAGGTTTTCTCGGGCTGCCTTTGCCTCGTCAACTTTGTTATTCATCACATAGGCCAATCCCCAAATTAATAGGAATAAAACTCCTGGGAAAAGTAGCGGTCGAACGAAGATTCCAACGCCAATAATGATCGCCTGGACCACGATTCCAGTGGTTATAGCTGCTCGCTTATCGTGGCGAACGCCTCCCACGGCCAGAATGCAAAGCACCATCAGCAGGAACGTGCTCCAAAGCGCTAAGGCCTTATCTACGTCGTAAATAACCACTGATATGGGAATTGATAGTCCTAAGACAATCGCTTCAAACACCAGAATTGCACTGCCCATTACCTTCATTTGCTTCTCAACTCCATTAGGTATTGGTCTTGCCCATAATTATTCGCGCCGCCGCAGCTGTTACAACTGACCCAGTTACAACTACTCCGACGCCATTCATGCCCGCGTCATCTGCCATTTCAATTGCCCGATCAATGGCACTTGTCAGATTCGATTCAACACGCACGCGATCTTCGCCAAATACTTGAATTGCTAACTCAGCAATCTCTGGCGCGAGCATTGCGCGTTGCGCTCCGTTCCAAGTGACAACAACATCTGTCATCACGGGTTCGAGCGCTTGCAATACGCCCATAACATCTTTGTCGGCCATTACTGAGATCACACCAATTACTTGCTCGAAGGAAAATGATTCTTCAAGTGCAGTTGCTAAAACTGCTGCGCCATGCGGATTGTGAGCTGCATCGACAATGACAGTTGGACTGCGGCGAACAACTTCTAATCTTCCTGGCGAGGTAACCGAGCCAAAGCCTTCGCGCACCGCGTCAATGTCTAGCGTTAAAGTTCCACCAAAGAAAGCTTCCACTGCAGCTAAGGCAACGGATGCATTCGCAGCTTGATGTCCGCCAAACAGCGGTATAAGAATTTCGTCATACGATCCATTAAGCCCATCGAGGTTTAATACTTGGCCGCCAATCGCTAGTGCGCGATCCCGAACTGAGAACTCCACGCCTTGTCTAGCAACCATGGCATCGACTGTGGCTGCGCGTGCCAGCAAAACTTCAGCTGGACCTGGATCTTGATACGACAGCACTGCAATCGAGCCAGACTTGATGATGCCAGATTTTTCAATTGCGATTTTTTCAACGGTGTCACCTAAATAATCAGCGTGATCCATTCCGATTGGCGTCACGACGCTTACTTGTGGTGCAACTACGTTAGTTGCATCCCAAGCGCCACCCATTCCAACTTCGATAACTGCAACATCTACTGGAGCATCGGCAAACGCAGCAAACGCCATTCCAGTTAGCACCTCAAAGTAAGACATAGCTGGACCGCCATTGCTTAAACTTTCGTTAT
>JAIOWT010000040.1 GCA_021742025.1 Candidatus Nanopelagicales bacterium | reverse complement strand
GGGTTAAGCCACAGATCGGTATCGCTTCATCTTGGAACGAAATTACTCCTTGCAATCTTTCCCTTGAGCGCCTAGCTAAGGCATCCAAAGAAGGCGTGTTCAAAGCCGGTGGTTTCCCAATGCAGTTTGGAACGATCTCGGTTTCTGATGGCATCTCAATGGGTCACGAAGGAATGCACTTCTCGCTAGTGAGTCGCGAGATCATTGCCGACTCAGTAGAAGCTGTAATGCAGGCAGAGCGTCTTGATGGCATGGTCAACTTTGCCGGTTGCGATAAGTCCCTACCAGGCATGTTGATGGCTGCCGCTCGCTTAGATGTTGCAAGTGTTTTTGTTTACGCCGGATCTATCTTGCCTGGCAACGTAACCCTTTCTGATGGCAGCAATCGCGACGTAACAATCATCGATGCGTTTGAAGCAGTTGGTGCATGTGCACGTGGACTTATGAGTGAAGAAGATGTTGATCGAATTGAACGTGCAATTTGCCCAGGCGAAGGCGCCTGTGGTGGCATGTACACCGCAAACACCATGGCATCTGCCGCTGAGGCAATGGGAATGTCTTTGCCAGGATCAGCTGCCCCACCGGCAGTAGATCGCCGTCGTGATGGATTCGCAATCGCTTCGGGTGAAGCAGTTGTTAACTTGATTGCCCAAGGAATCACAACTCGCGACATTATTACAAAGCAGTCACTTGAAAATGCAATTGCCATCGTGATGGCCTTCGGTGGCTCCACTAACGCAGTTCTGCACTTACTAGCAATCGCCCATGAAGCCAATGTTGATTTGCACCTAGAAGATTTCCATCGAATTGGATCAAAAGTCCCATTACTTGCCGATGTTAAGCCATTTGGTCGTTACGTAATGAGCGATGTGGATCGTGTTGGTGGCGTTCCAGTAGTGATGCGCGCCCTACTTGATGCTGGCTTAATGAATGGCGATTGCCTAACTGTTACCGGCAAGACCATGGCGGAAAACTTGGCCGATCTTGATTCGCCAGATCCTGACGGTGACATTGTTCATGCAATGAACAATCCAATGGGCGGAACGGGCGGAATTTCAATTCTTGGTGGCTCACTTTCACCCGAAGGCGCCGTATGTAAGACCGCGGGAATTCCTGTTGATGTATTTGAAGGCCCAGCAAAAGTTTATGAGCGTGAGCGCGCTGCCATGGATGCACTTGAGAGTGGAGACATTCAAGCTGGCGATGTAGTGATTATTCGTTACGAAGGCCCTAAAGGTGGACCAGGCATGCGCGAAATGCTGATGATCACTGGCGCGATTAAGGGCGCTGGACTTGGTAAAGAAGTAATGCTCATTACTGATGGCCGATTCAGTGGTGGCACTACTGGACTTTGCATTGGTCACGTTGCACCTGAAGCTGTCGATGGTGGGCCAATTGCATTCGTAGAGCATGGCGACAAAGTTCGCATCAACATCAGCGAGCGCACTCTTGACCTACTTGTTGATGAGTCAGTGCTCGTTGAGCGACGCGAGCACTTTAAGCCAGTTCCACACAAATACGATCGTGGCGTGCTGGCAAAATACGTGAAACTTGTGGGATCAGCTAGCAACGGCGCAGTCTGCGACTAGCAAGTCACATCTTGATCGGATCGATGCTCGTTTCTAGGAAACGCTGACTCGACCAGCCTCAAGGCGTGCAACTGGAACCCGGAACGGCGAGCACGACACATAGTCGAGTCCAACGTCATGGAAAAACTTGATTGACTCTGGATCGCCACCGTGTTCACCGCAAACCCCAAGTTTTATGTCTGGACGCGTTGCTCGACCTTTATCCACTGCAATCTTTATCAGCGCACCAACACCATCAACATCAAGTGATTCAAATGGCGAAACCGTGAATATGCCGCGATCTAAGTAAGTTGCGAAGAATGAGGCTTCGACGTCATCGCGACTAAAGCCCCAAGTCGTTTGGGTTAAGTCATTGGTACCGAACGAGAAGAATTCAGCGGCTTCGGCAATACGTTGCGCAGTCAGAGCAGCTCGTGGTAACTCGATCATGGTGCCAATTGAGAATGGTAATTCGATGGCTTCGTCGCGGGCGATGTCAGCCAGCAACGCATCCATTTCGTCTCTGATTAAGTGGAGTTCCATGACGGAGCCAACGAGTGGAATCATAATTTCCACTTTTGGATTGCCACCGGCACGCATGCGCGTGATTGCAGCCTGGGCGATAGCACGTACCTGCATTGGGAATAAGCCAGGTACAACTAACCCAAGACGTACGCCACGTAATCCAAGCATTGGATTGGATTCATGTAAGCGATCTACTGCACTAAGTAAAAGTTCTTGCCGAGATACATCTTCATTACGTTCTTTTCCAAGGGCAACTTCAACCATCAAGTCAGTGCGATCTGGCAAGAACTCATGAAGTGGGGGATCAAGCAGTCGAACAGTTACTGGAAGTGAATCCATCTCTTCAAAGATTTCTTCGAAATCTTTTTGCTGCATAGGAAGAAGCGCCTCGAGTGCAGCACTTCGTTCATCTGAGTTATCTGCCAAGATAACTCGCTCAATCAAAACTCGACGATCGCCCAGGAACATATGTTCGGTGCGGCAAAGACCAATTCCTTCGGCGCCGAGGTTTCTGGCCCATTTGGAATCTTCTGCAGTGTCTGCATTAGTACGAACCTTTAGTCGCCGAACTGAATCTGCATGCTTCAGAATTCGATCTACCGCAGTAACGAGCGCAGCGATCTCTTCATTTTCGGTAGCAATCGCAGAGGCCAAGCCATTTTCCAGGTAATTTGAAACTGGTGATGGAACAACAGCAAGTTCACCTAAGTAAACATGTCCAGTTGAACCATCAATTGAGATCATGTCACCTTCTTTGATAACAAGACCTCCAATAGTTGCAGTGCGATCTGCGTGAGATACATCTACTGCATCGGCGCCACAAACACAGGTCTTGCCCATGCCTCGCGCGACAACAGCGGCGTGTGAAGTCTTGCCACCACGCGCAGTCAGAATTCCAGTTGCGGCAATCATTCCCTCTAGATCATCTGGGTTGGTTTCGCGCCGCACGAGTACTACACGCTCACCCTTATCGGCCCACTTAACTGCGGTTGCTGAATCAAATACCGCTTTACCAACAGCGGCACCCGGAGAAGCAGCCATGCCTGAAGCAACAATTTTGCTGGCTGCAGCCGAATCGAACTGCGGGAACATAAGTTGCGCCAATTGTGCTCCGTTAACCCGAATCAACGCCTCATCCATTGTGATCAGACTTTCATCGACCAGTTGAGTGGCAATTCGAAATGCTGCTGCAGCGGTTCGTTTTCCAACGCGGGTTTGCAGCATCCAGAGCTTGCCTTTTTCAACAGTGAACTCGATATCGCACAAATCACGGTAGTGAGTTTCAAGCTTTCGCATGATTTTCATTAGTTCGTTAAAGGAAGTTGGATCTGTGCGATTCAATTCATCGAGGCTGAAAGTATTTCGAATTCCAGCAACTACATCCTCACCTTGAGCATTTGGCAAGTAGTCACCATATGCACCTGGCTTGCCAGAAGCAGGATCGCGAGTAAATGCGACTCCGGTTCCAGAAGTTTCACCAAGATTTCCAAACACCATTGAGCAAATGTTTACTGCAGTACCTAAATCGTCTGCGATTCTCTCCCGACGGCGATACAAGCGTGCACGTGAAGTATTCCAAGAATCAAATACTGCCCTGGTAGCTAGATCAAGTTGCTCGCGAGGATCTTGTGGGAAATCGCGTCCACTGTGCTTTTGAATGATTGCCTTGAAAGTTTCTACAACTTCTTTTAGTTGGTCTGCAGTTAAATCAACTTCAGTTGCAACCCCAGCTTTTTCGTTTGCAGCCTGAAGAGCATCGGCGAAAATTTCACCTTCGATGTCCAAAACCGTTTTGCCAAACATTTGAATCAGGCGGCGGTATGAATCCCACGCGAATCTTTCATTGTTACTTACTTTGATAAGGCCGTTTACTGAATAGTCATTCAGTCCAACATTTAAAACTGTCTCCATCATTCCCGGCATAGAAAACTTCGCACCCGAACGAACACTGACTAGAAGTGGGTCGTCAACATCGCCCAGTCTTTTTCCTAAAGCGTCTTCGAGGCGACGAAGTGCCATAGTTACTTCCACACGTAGGGCAGCTGGTTCAACGCCAGCGACTAAGTATTCACGACAGGCTTCGGTCGAGATGGTAAAACCAGGAGGAACTGGAAGCCCTAGCTTGGTCATCTCGGCAAGGTTGGCACCTTTGCCACCTAGTAGATCCTTTTGGTCTTTGTCGCCTTCGGAAAAATCGTAAACATACTTAGTCAATGCAGGTGCCTTCCGACTAACGATTTCCAGCCCAAGGCCTGGGAATCTCCTGTTTCAAAGGTATTGCCAGTAAAGGGGAAGCGCCCAATGGGATGCCCAATTCCAGCGATAATCACATCTCAATATGTGGACAGCCGTCTCACTGGATGTGACGAGAGTGACTTACCCACGTTATGGTTAGGGAACTATAAACACCTTCATCGGTGGTGGTGATGCAATCGAGGAGCTACAAGCGAATCGGGCGCAACTTCTGTTATAAGCCTTTGGCGCAGAAGCCATGTCACCTAAGGCCAGCCAACGATGAACTTAAATCGAAGCGATCCTTCGGTAGATCAAGGAGTGACGACATGTCGCAACATATAACAGGCGCCGAGAGCCTAGTTAAATCTCTGGAACACGCTGATGTCGAAGTTGTTTTCGGTATTCCAGGCGGTGCAATTCTTCCGGTCTATGACCCTTTAATGGATTCCCCTTCAGTTCGACACATTTTGGTACGCCATGAACAAGGTGCTGGCCATGCTGCTGAAGGATACGCGGCTGCAAGCAACCGTGTAGGTGTTTGCATGGCAACCAGCGGACCTGGTGCCACGAACTTAGTTACTCCAATTGCCGATGCTCATATGGACTCAGTTCCGATGGTAGCAATAACTGGCCAAGTGCCAAGTGCAGCAATTGGCTCGGATGCATTTCAAGAAGCAGACATTCGCGGCATCACAATGCCAATTACAAAGCACAACTATTTAGTAACGCGCGCTGAGGATATTCCACGAGCAATCAAAGAAGCTTTTCACCTTGCAAGTACTGGCCGCCCAGGTCCAGTACTTGTTGACATTACAAAGGATGCTTTGCAAGCTAGCGCTGAATTTGTTTGGCCAACACATATCGATTTGCCAGGTTACAAGCCGACAACAAAGCCACACGGTCGCCAGATTAAGGAAGCTGCCCGCATGATTGTTGATGCTCACCGTCCTGTGTTTTATGTAGGCGGCGGCGTTATTCGTTCCCAGGCACATAGAGAATTACGACAGCTTGCAGAGTTAACCGGAATACCAGTTGTCACAACTTTGATGGCGCGCGGCGCTTTCCCAGATTCACATCAACAGCACATGGGCATGCCGGGTATGCACGGAACTGTTGGCGCAGTTGGCGCATTGCAGAAGGCTGACTTACTTATTGTTCTTGGTGCGCGTTTTGATGATCGCGTGACTGGAAAGCTGGAATCTTTCTCTCCAAAATCTAAAGTCATTCACATCGACATTGATCCTGCCGAAATTGGCAAGAATCGCTATGCCGATATCCCAATCGTTTCGGATGTACGCGAAGCAATCTCGCAGCTTATTCCAGCCGTTACCGCAGAATTTGATGCAGGAAATCGCGCCGACTTAACAGCCTGGTGGATCACACTGAACCACTGGCGTCAAACATATCCACTTGGTTATGACCAGCCGCAAGATGGAACGCTTTCACCACAGTACGTAATCGAGCGCCTTGGAAAGATTGCTGGACCAGAAGCGATCTATGCCGCGGGCGTTGGGCAGCATCAGATGTGGGCAGCACAATTCATTGGCTACGAAAATCCAAACACTTGGCTAAACAGTGGTGGCTTGGGAACCATGGGTTACTCAATTCCAGCAGCCATGGGTGCAAAGGTCGGTGCACCAGATAAAACCGTTTGGGCAATCGATGGCGATGGCTGTTTCCAGATGACTAATCAAGAACTAGCCACCTGCACAATCAATGACATTCCAATCAAGGTTGCACTTATCAATAACGCTTCCCTTGGCATGGTTCGTCAATGGCAGAACTTGTTCTACAACGAGCGTTACAGCAACACGGATTTGCATTCACACTCAGTTCCAGACTTTGTAAAACTTGCCGACGCATATGGTTGCCACGGAATTCGTGTTTCAAAAGCGGAGGAAGTCGACAAGGCAATTGAAAGGTCGATGGAAATCAACGACGCTCCCGTGGTAATTGATTTCCAGGTACACCGGGATGCAATGGTGTGGCCAATGGTTGCTGCTGGAACGGGTAATGATGAGATTCAATTTGCTCGCGATCTGGCTCCGCAATGGGAAAGAGGGGATGACTAACCATGGCTCGTCACACTCTTTCGATCTTGGTTCAAGATCAACCTGGTGTACTTGCGCGAATTTCGGCGCTGTTTTCTCGTCGCGGATACAACATTGAGTCTTTGGCAGTAGGCACAACCGAAACCGAAGGCGTTTCACGCATGACAGTTGTAGTTAATGTTGACCAGCACGCGCTTGAGCAAGTCACTAAGCAGTTAAACAAGTTGATCAACGTTCTTAAAATCGTCGAACTCGATGACAACACTGCAATTGCTAGAGAATTGATGCTTATCAAAGTTAAGGCGGACGACCACTCCCGCAGCAAGGTGCTTGAGCTCGTTGAGCTATTCCGCGCCAAAGTTGTGGACGTCAGCGGAGACGCGGTAACTATCGAGGCAACTGGTTCCAGAGACAAACTTGAGGCATTCCTTAATGTCCTGGCCCCTCATGGAATTAAGGAAATTGTGCAGTCTGGCGTTGTGGCACTTGCTCGCGGAGGCCGCTCAATTGCTGATCGTTCCAACAAGAATTCCGATCGTTCCATCTAGAAATTCACACAATCCAAAGAATCTGACAGACTTACCAAACTAGCGAAATAGGAGAGCCCAGTGGCCGAATTGTTTTACGAAGATGATGCAGACCTATCAATTATTCAAGGTCGCAAAGTAGCCGTCATTGGTTACGGTAGCCAGGGCCACGCCCACGCGCTTAGCTTGCGCGACAGTGGCGTTGACGTTCGCGTCGGTCTTGCTGATGGCTCAAAGAGCAAAGCAAAGGCTGAATCAGAAGGACTACGCGTCGTCGATCCAGCAACTGCAGCTGCTGAAGCCGATGTCATCATGATGTTGGTTCCAGACCACGTTGCTCGCAAGGTTTATGCCGAGTCAGTAGAGCCAAACCTAAAAGCTGGCGACGCACTGTTCTTTGCACACGGTTTCAACATACGTTTTGGTTACATCACACCTCCAGCAAACGTAGATGTCTGCATGGCTGCGCCAAAGGGACCAGGTCACTTGGTGCGTCGTGAGTACGTTGCAGGTCGTGGCGTTCCAGCGATTGTTGCTGTTGAACAGGATGCAAGCGGCAACGCATGGCCATTGGTTCTTTCCTACGCAGCAGGTATCGGCGCACTTCGCGCTGGTGGAATCAAGACCACATTCACTGAAGAAACCGAGACTGATCTATTTGGTGAGCAAGCCGTTCTTTGTGGTGGTGCATCAGCACTAGTTCAGGCTGGCTTTGAAACTCTTGTTGAAGCGGGTTACCAACCAGAAGTTGCATACTTCGAGTGCTTGCACGAATTAAAGCTAATCGTTGACCTAATGTACGAAGGTGGAATTGC
>JAIOWT010000039.1 GCA_021742025.1 Candidatus Nanopelagicales bacterium | reverse complement strand
CCACTTTGCTCGCCGCCAATTGTGAAGCCTCCGGCACGCATCTCTTCCAGTACATAACGATCACCGACTGCAGCAGCAATGACTTCAATGCCCTGTTCTTTCATGGCAATGTTGAATCCCAAGTTAGACATCACAGTTGCTACTACGGTGTTGCCAACTAAAGCACCACGACTCTTACGGCCAGATGCCAAGATTGCCAAAATCTGATCACCGTCTACAAAGTTTCCATTTGCATCCACTGCCAAACAACGGTCTGCATCGCCATCGTTTGCAATTCCAAGATCTGCGCCATGTTTTACAACTGCAGCAAAGAGATCATCCATGTGAGTTGAACCGCATTTTTCGTTAATGTTCAAGCCATTTGGTTCACAATGAATTGAAATTACCTGTGCCCCAGCACGTCGCAGTGCTTCAGGGCCAACCAGCGACGCGGATCCGTTGGCGCCATCAATAACTACGGTCAGTCCTTCTAAGGAATTGGAGATGCTGGAGTTCAAGTGGTGCAAGTATTTTTCAACTAGGTCGTGTTCGCTTCGGATTCTGCCAACACCCGCACCAGTTGGAAGTTCGCTCACAACATCTAGGTGCGCTTCGATGGCATCTTCGATAGCGTCATCAAGCTTTACTCCCCCTCGGGCAAAGAATTTGATGCCGTTATCTGGCATTGCGTTGTGAGATGCCGAAAGCATTACACCTAAGTCCGCGCCAGTTAAGTCGGTTAAGAATGCAACGGCTGGAGTTGGCAAGATTCCAACATCAATTACGTCAACGCCAGCGCTGGCTAATCCAGCACTGATTGCAGACTGTAGAAATTCGCCACTGGCACGGGGATCGCGACCAACAATTGCAAATGGTCGATCTGATTTGTGAGAAGAAAACTCGCCACGTTCGCCTAAAACCTGCGCAGCAGCGACACCAAGATTGGTAGCTAACTCAGCAGTTAACAGACCGTTCGCTAAACCGCGAACGCCATCGGTGCCAAATAGTCGGCCCGACATGTTTTAACGCTTGGAGTATTGCGGAGCCTTACGAGCCTTCTTCAGACCGTACTTCTTACGTTCCTTGATGCGTGCATCACGAGTTAGGAAGCCGGCCTTCTTTAGGTCACCGCGGTTGCCTTCAACATCAATTGCGTTCAAGCAACGAGCCACGCCAAGACGCAATGCGCCAGCCTGGCCGGAAATTCCGCCACCATCGATGCGTGCGATTACGTCGTAAGCGCCTTCGAAGTTAAGAGTCTTGAATGGATCGTTAACAAGTTGCTGGTGCACCTTGTTTGGGAAGTAGTCCTCAAGCGTGCGACCGTTGATAACCCAACGACCGGTGCCTGGAACGATGCGAACGCGAGCAATGGCTTCCTTGCGACGACCAGTTGCAGCTCCAGGTGTATCTGGTGCCTTACGTGGTTCGCGAACTGCAGCAGCTGGAGTTTCGGATGTGTATTCCGACAACTCAACTTCAACCTCATCGCCAAGGATGGCTTCTGTTACGTCTACTTCGTTCTCTGACATTTTATTTCCCTTCGTAAAAATCTATGAATCCGCGAGCGCTTACTGCGCTACCTGAGAGATCTCGTATGGCTTTGGATTTTGAGCAGCGTGTGGGTGAACATCGCCTGCGTAAACCTTTAGCTTTGTGATTTGAGCATCGCTGAGCTTGTTATGCGGAAGCATTCCCTTGACGGCTTTTTCAATCGCGCGACGTGGGTTTGTTGCTAGCAATTCAACATAGTTAGTGGCACGCAAACCGCCTGGGAAACCAGAGTGACGGTAATCCATCTTCTGTTCGCGCTTCTGGCCAGTTAGTGCAATTTTCTCTGCATTGATAACAATGACGAAGTCACCAGTGTCTACGTGTGGTGCAAAGATTGGCTTGTGCTTGCCGCGCAAAAGCACAGCAACTTGTGACGCAAGACGTCCTAAAACAACGTCAGTTGCATCGATTACATGCCATTCGCGATTCACATCGCCTGGCTTTGGTGAGTACGTGCGCACAGTGAGCCTTCTTTGTCTAAATAAATGGGGTTTAAATTGCTAGTTTTCCTTATGCCTAAAGGCACAACGAATCCTTAGATTACCTGTATTTCTGGGCGTGGGTCAAAACGAGGTCGAACCGCTGAGGTAGGCTCAAAGTTAAGAAATCCGCTAAAACAAGGCATTTTGCCCAAATCTGCCTGGCGGCAACCAAAAAGGGATGTGCTAAAGCCGCATGAAAGTCAGCCGGCGTCCCCTTTACCTGCTCGAAGGGGCAAATGCCCTGTCCGGGCTCAGTAACGCAATTGCGATCATCACTGTCCCGTGGCTTATCTTTGAGCGCACTGGTTCAGCGACTCAAGCTGGCATTGTGGTTGCCCTATCTGCCATTCCTGGAATCTTTATCTCACCATTTGTTGGTGCATTAATCGATCACTACGGTCGCAAACGGGTTTCCATTGGTTCAGATCTCTTGTCTGCATTGTCAGTCATGCTATTTCCGATTTGGGATTCGCTATTTGGTTTAACGTTTGCGTCAATTGCAACTTTCGCAATTCTGGGTGCCGCATTTGATCCTGCTGGTTACACCGCACGCAAGTCTTTAATTCCAGATGTCGCAAAAGCCAGCAACACATCAATGGACAAACTTAACTCTTGGCATGAAGCGGTGTTCTCTGGTGGTTGGGCGCTAGGTCCGGCAATTGGTGCCTTTGCGATTTCGTTAGTTGGAGCCGCTAATTCAATGTGGATTGTTTTCGCTGCATTTCTCTTGGCGATTATCTTGATCGCTATGTTGCATGTTGGCGACCTAGGCCTAGAGCATCGCGAAGAAATCAATGATCAAGAAAAGTTTTGGACCAGCACATTGCGAGGATTGCAGGTTCTTAAGTCTGACAAGGCTATGTATTACCTAACACTCTCGATTGTGTTCTTGGCGATGGTTTACTTACCAACCGAGTCTGTCGTTTTACCAAAGTATTTCTCAGACATCGATGATCCACGCGGATTGGGTTATGTTCTGTCCTCTATGGCTCTTGGTGGCATCGCAACCACGCTTGCTTACCCAAAATTAGTGAAGCATTTTAAGAAGCGCAGTATCGTTATCGGCGCGCTAGCTGCAACATCGCTTGCCATGATTCCGATGACGTTCTTCCCACCAATTGGATTGTTCGTATTAGCCGGATTCTTGCTTGGACTTGGTTGGGGTCCGATGAACCCACTTATGAATTCCATGGTTCAACAACGAGTTGCGCCACACATTCAAGGCCGAGTTTTTGGTGTGCAAACTTCCTTGTTTTATGCCAGCGGCCCAATTGGAATGTTTGTAACTGGTGTGAGTGTTGATGCATTTGGTGTGCGTCCGGTATACATTGCTGCCGTTTCAATCTTGATTGTCTTCCAGTTATTCATAATGTTCTTGCCAGATCTCCACGATTTGGATCGCGAAGCGCAATACTAGAGAAATGACTCGGCCCACACTTGATAACTGGCTACTTCCGGAAAATACATTTTGGTCATTTCGGCATGTTCGGGAATTGATTCCAACCGCTCAGGTTGACTGTGCAAAATCACCTCGAGTTTTAAACCGAAAGATCAACAGCACACTCGGTGAAGTTTCCGTGGAAACCCATACCGGGACTAAAAAGGTTTCCGACTATTTGTCGAGTACTAATACCGACTCATTCACTGTGGCAAAAGGTGATGATCTGGTTTTTGAATGGCTTGCTCCTGGAGTTAGCGATGTTGAGCCGCACTTAATTTTTAGCGTCACCAAATCATTCACTGGAATGTTGGTGGGTTCCTTGGTGCAAGAAGGCTTAATCGATGTTGATGCCTTAGTTACCAAGTATGTTCCGGAAATAGCCGATAGTGGGTTCGGTGATGCAACCGTTCGCAATCTGCTCGATATGGCTGCAAGTTACCAATTCGAAGAGGACTACACCCCCGGACCAGACATCATTGCTTATCGACATTCCGTTGGCTGGTACCCAGCTCCACTAGGCGCACCGAACCTGCATGACTTCATCGCCTCACGAAAGAAAGAGGGCGAACACGGTCAGAAGTTCCGTTACATGTCACCAACAACAGACCTCGTTGGTTGGGTTATTGAAGCGGCAAGTGGCATGCCATATGCCGAAGCACTTTCCAAATACATTTGGAGCAAGATCGGCTCGGAAGCACCCGGTCACATCACCGTCGATCGTCAAGGCTCTCCCCGAGCTGCTGGCGGACTGTCGGTAATCCCCCGCGACTTGGTTCGTTTTGGCATGATGATGCGCGATGGTGGCATGGGAACTGTTGACCCAGACTTTTTGGAAGATGCCTTCCAAGGCGGCAGTGCCGAGCAATGGGCAACTGGCGACTTTAAAGATTTCTTTGAAAAGGGTGTGTACCGTTCGTTCTGTTACAAGCCCGGTATTGATCCTGATGTAATCATGGGTATTGGAATTCACGGTCAGATGCTTTATGTTGATCGACCACGTGGAGTTGTTGTTGCGAAGCAATCATCTTGGCCCAACCCAGATTCCGAAGAAATGCACCTCGATGCGTTTAATGCCTGCCGGGCAATTGCCCACGCACTTGGCTAACCGCAGGAAATTACGCCTGTAATTCCCAGTACCTACCGCAGGAAATTACGCCTGTAATTCCCAGTACCTACCGCAGGAAATTACGCCTGTAATTCCCAGTGCGTCACCTCTGGTGGGTTTGCAAAAAATGGTCCGATTAATCCACGCCATTGTGTAAACAAATCTGACTCACGGAAGCCAACCATGTGGTCATCGACTGTGTCCCATCCAATTGCAATCAAATAAGTTGATGGCTTTTCAACACCTCGGTGCACGTGAATAACCTGAAATCCCTTGGCTTGCGAAACAACTGCCTTGGCTTGTTCCATTGCCGATTCAAATTCCAGCTCTTTGCCTGGCACGATTTCCATGAATGCAGTTTCCATAATCATGGTTGCCAGATTACCTTTTGGCTCGCTTCTCATCCCACACTGGCTCGTCAGATTCCCGAACCGTTGAATCTGCACCGAAGATTACGAAGCGATCCATAGTTCGGGAGAACCAACGATCATGAGTTACCGCAAGTACAGTTCCCTCGAAGGCATCAAGGGCTCGCTCCAAAGCTTCGGCAGATTCAAGATCTAAATTGTCTGTTGGTTCATCCAGTAACAACAAAGTTGCGCCAGATAGCTCGAGTAACAGAATTTGGAATCTGGCCTGTTGCCCACCCGAAAGTGATTCAAACTTTTGTTCGCTTGCTCCAGCTAAGCCATAGCGATCAAGTGCTCTAGCAGATTGTTCTTGTTGCATACCGTTTCGATGTTCATCGCCACGATGCAAAATCTCAATTAAAGTTTTGCCCATTAGTTCTGGGTGATGATGAGTTTGTGCAAACCAACCTGGACGAATCCGGGCGCCAAGCTTCGCAACACCGATATGGGCAACTGGGTCAATCGTGACATCACTAATTGGCAAGTGTTCTAACTCTGGTTCAGATCCACCGGCAGCAAGTAACCGCAAGAAATGACTCTTGCCAGAACCGTTTGCACCAAGAATTCCAACTCGTTCGCCAAACCAGATCTCAAGATCAAATGGTTCAACAAGTCCGGTTAGTGAAAGTTTCTCACAAACCACAGCGCGTTTTCCAGTGCGACCACCCTTAAGGCGCATCTTTACATTCTGTTCAATTGGAATTTCTTGTGGTGGACCAATCTCTTCAAACTTCTTTAGCCGAGTTTGGGCGGCCTGGTAACGCGACGCTAGGCCATCATTAAATTTAGCCTTTACTTTTAGCATCTGAACCAGATCTTTAATCTTTTGGTGCTCTTCATCCCAGCGACGTCTAAGTTCTTCTAGGCGAGCAAATCGGTCTTTGCGAGCTTGGCCATGCGAGGCGAAGCCGCTGCCGTGAATCCAAACTGAATTTCCAGCATGACCTAACTCAAGAGTCACAATCTGCTTTGCAGTGTTGGCTAACAACTCGCGATCGTGACTTACATATAAAACGGTCTTCTTGGTTTCATTTAACTGGTCTTCTAGCCACTTCTTGCCCGGAACATCAAGGTAATTATCGGGCTCATCAAGTAACAGAACTTCTTCTGGGCCACGCAGTAATGCTTCTAAAACTAACCGCTTTTGCTCACCACCAGAAAGGCTGCCTGCTGATCGATATTGCGCTTGATCAAATGGCAACTGAATCGCAGCCATAGTGCAGACATCCCAAAGTACTTCGATGTCATACCCACCAACATCGGCCCAGTCAGCAATCGCTTGGGCGTAAGCCATTTGATTCTTTTCGCTGTCGTCTTCCATCATGGCTAACTCAGTGGCATCAATCCGGGCAGCCGTTTGTGCAATAGCTGGTGGTGCCACTGTGAGTAATAAGTCTCGAACTGTGCCGTCAGTCATGTGTCCCACGAACTGACGCATCACACCAAGTCCACCGGTGCGAGCAATGCTTCCCTCGTGTGGTTGTTCGTCACCGGCAATCATTCGCATCAGCGTTGATTTACCAGCGCCATTTGCACCAATCAGTGCAGTAATCGCACCTTCACCTACGCGGAAAGAAACATCAAGTAACAGTATCCGACCATCAGGAAGTGAATAAGTTACATGCTGGACATCAAGATGCCCCATCGGAATCCCTTACTTGCAAAGTTTCTGCGATCCGCTTGGCATACTCACTGGCATCGGGATACTTAACGTCAACCAAAGTCAGGCCCAAGGCAGGAGCTGCAAACACATGTGCTTCCCGCTCCTTGCCTGCCAAATAATTTTTCAGCCAAGCCTTATCGAACTTGCCTTCACCAATTGCCAGAACTGCGCCAATCAACCCGCGCACCATTGAATAGCAAAAGGCATCTGCTTCTAGTTCAACTTTGATTAATCCATCGACGGTTTCAGTCCAGTCAAACTTCATCAATGTTCGAATCGTTGTGGCACCTTCACGTTTTTTGCAGAATGCCGAGAAGTCATGAAGGCCCACTAAGACCTGGCTAGCTTCATTCATTGCTGGAACATCTAGTGTCAGGTAACTCCGGTGGGCTCGATCGCGAAGCAATGGATTGCGCTGGCCTTGATAAATCAGATATTCATAACTGCGTGACAAGGCTGCGAACCTGGCATCAAAGTCAGCTGTTGTGACTTCAAGTTCTTGGATTGAAATATCTTCTGGCAGGATCGCGTTAATTCTGTATGTCAGATCCTTCATATCCATGGCATCTGTTTCGGAAATGTCGAAATGAATTACCTGGGCAGTTGCATGAACTCCGGCATCGGTTCGTCCTGCGCACTGCACAATAACTCGATCGACTCGAAGAAACGTTGAAATGGCATTTTCAAGTTCGCCCTGAACTGTGCGTCGGTCTGGTTGCATGCCCCAGCCCGAGAAATCTTTACCGTCGTAAGAAATTTTGCCACGAATGCGAATGAGCCCCTGCGCTGCGTTAGCAACGAGGGGCTCATTCGATAGAACCATTTATCTACGCTTCGTCAGTTTTTTCAGCGTCTTCGTCAGATGAAGCAGAAACTTCTTCTTCGATTACAGCTACTTCTTCGGCTGCCGCAACTTCTTCAACTGAGTCCACTACTTCGTCAACCACAGTTTCTGATGGAGCATCAATTTCGCCTTCCGATGCAATGACATCGCCTGCGATGTCAGCATCGGCTTCAGGTGCTTCCGCAGCAGCAGCCTTAGCGGCCTTTGCTTCTTCAGCAGCCTTAGCTGCGGCAGCCATTTCGGCTTCCTTGGCTGCGCGGCGTGCAACACCTTCAGCAGCGCGAGCTGCATCAAGGGCTTCAACAAGTTCAATCACTGCCATAGGAGCGTTATCGCCCTTACGTGGACCAATCTTGACTATGCGGGTGTAGCCACCTTCGCGGTTTTCGTAGCGTGGACCAATCTCAGCGAAAAGTGTGTGCACTACATCCTTGTTGCGGATAACTGTCAAAACTCGACGACGGGCATGTAGATCGCCCTTCTTTGAGATTGTGATCAATCGCTCTGCAACTGGACGCAGACGACGTGCGCGCGCTTCAGTCGTTGTGATGCGACCATGCTCGAACAACGC
>JAIOWT010000038.1 GCA_021742025.1 Candidatus Nanopelagicales bacterium | reverse complement strand
CTAGTTCCTCTCGTAGAATTAACTCATGCAGCCATGGAGCGAGGTCGAAGTACCACGGCTAGGTGCCTCGATATCTGATTTTCAGGTTTTCGACTCAAAGTCTGCAAAACTTAAGTCACTTCCAACTTCAGGTGACGTTCAGTTGTACGTCTGTGGCATTACGCCATATGACGCAACCCACATGGGCCATGCGGCAACTTATGTTGCCTTTGATACCTTGCACCGGTTTTGGCGCGCTATCGGCGCCGAAGTGGATTACGCACAGAACATTACTGACATTGATGATCCACTGCTAGAGCGCGCGAAGCTAACCGGTCGGCCCTGGCAAGAAATTGCTACTGAACAGACCTTCCTGTTTAAAACTGACATGGAAGCTCTGCGGGTGATACCACCTGCGAACTATGTCGGGGTGGTTGAGGCGATGGAGTTAATTGAGCAGAGCGTAGTGAAACTAAAGGACTCGAATGTTGCTTATCAAGTCGATTCAGACTTGTACTTCGACATGAATAACACAGATCTATTAGGTTCCATTTGTCATCTATCCACACCAGAAATGCTCGACATCTTTGCTCAACGTGGCGGCGATCCACAGCGAGCAGGTAAGCGTAATCCATTCGATGCCTTGCTGTGGCGCGGCCAGCAAGGTGATGATCCGTCTTGGCCATCCGAACTTGGTCCTGGCAGGCCGGGCTGGCACATTGAGTGTTCTGCCATTGCCACGCATTTTTTGGGGCCTCAAATCACAGTGCAAGGCGGCGGTAGCGACCTGAAGTTCCCACATCATGAAATGAGCGCAGCTCATGCTGAGTCACTAACTGGCGCAGCTCCATTTGCGCAAGCATTTATGCACGCCGGAATGGTTTCACTCGATGGTGAAAAAATGAGTAAATCGCTGGGTAACTTAGTCTTCGTTTCAAAACTGCGAGCATCTGGTACTGACCCGATGGCAATTAGGTTGCTGCTTTTGTCGCATCATTACCGAATTGACTGGGAATGGTTTGATTCTGAGCTCGAAATAGCAAATCAGCGACTAGCAACCTGGCGCCAAGCATTCAAAACGCAACTGGGCGCTTCAAGCCCATTAGCTGGCATGGTGAACAGACTTGGCAATGATCTTGATACTCCTGGAGCAATCGAATTAGTAGACAAGTGGGCTGCCGAAACTTTGTCAGGCAATGCCAGCGAACCGACCGCTTCAGTTTCAACTGCAGTCGATGCCCTCTTGGGCATTATTTAACGTGACTGAATTCAACATGACTGATGCTAATCCGTCGGATATTGATTTCCCAAACATCAACATCGAGGATGTATCTGTAGTTGGCCAGATGGTTAACGCATCTAACTCGACACTTGTGGTTGAAAGCAACAACGGCCGCTTCATATACAAACCTCGGTCAGGAGAACGTCCACTTTGGGATTTTCCAGATCACACGCTTCACCTGCGTGAACGTGCCGCATTCGTGACAAGCGAACTACTTGGTTGGAATGTAGTTCCACAAACCGTTATCAGCGAAGGACCATATGGGATTGGTTCGTTTCAAAAGTGGATCGATGCCGAGCCAACAACAGTCGACATCTTCTCGCCCAATGAAGTTCCCCAGGGATGGTTAACCATCATGAGCGGTATCGATGAAGAAGGCGATCATGTCACCCTGGCACATGAGGATTCACCTCGCCTCAAGCAAATTGCAATCTTTGATGCGCTCATAAATAATGCCGATCGTAAAGCTGGTCACCTACTTACAGACGATTCTGGCGAAACATTTGGCATCGATCACGGGGTTACCTTCAGCGATGAAGACAAGTTGCGCACTGTCTTGTGGGGCTGGATTGGGCAAAGTATCCCTGAATCTCTCTTGGCTGACTTAGAAGCATTTCGGGTAAAGATTCCAGGTAGCGAGCTTGAAGAACTTCTTGAAGTGTCAGAGATGGTCGCTTTAACAATGCGTCTGGATGTGTTGCTAGCACTAAAGGTCTTGCCCAGCCCGAGTCCCCATTGGCCGGCCGTACCTTGGCCAGTCTTTTAACCAGTACTAACCCCGCCTGAGGTAGCCATTTGCTCTTGGGCAGATGTGGCCTTGCTGATCAAGTGGTTCAGTACACAGTGGGCACGGTGGACGTCCCGCCGAAACAACAGCGATTGCGCGGGCGCAGAAAGCTGTCGCAATTGGTCCAGTTAGGCGAACTCGCAATACATCAGGGCCGTAGTCTGAATCTTCTTCCAGGTCTGGAACATCCTCAAAGTTTTCCGAGGATGCATGCGCTTCGATCACAACCTGTTGGCTATCGGTATTCCAGCCAAGCGCCAAAGTACCGACTCTAAATTCCTCTTGGATTGGGTTATCAAGTGGTTCGAGATCCGCCGGACCGAAATACGAAATGTTGATTCCTTCAGCCCGAGCAACTTGATCAAGTAGCTCAGTAAGACGATCGGCTAATAAAGCCACTTGTTGCTTCTCGAGTGACACGCTCACAACACGTTGGTCGCTCCGGGCCTGCAGGAAAAAGGTGCGCTCACCTGGAACCCCAACAGTTCCTGCGATAAATCGCTGTGGATTATCGAAAGTATGAATTATGCGGGCCATCGTTAATCCTTCCCACTTTCGCCACCGAGCATTGGAGTCTTTATGGCCTCTTCATTCAACTTGGTCAACCACTCGCTGCCGGTATCGTTCAATTTTGAAACAGCTGATCCCGATTCCGAATAATGAATGACACTAACCGACGCCGGTTCGATAAGAAGCGACTGAAACTTTCTAAGCGGTAATCCCATGGCATCAGCGCAGATTGCTTTAATAATGTCACCGTGGCTGACGGCAACCCACACGACTTTATCTCCGTGCTCGCTGGTGAGTTTTGCATCCCACTCGCGGGCGGCTGTGCTGGCACGCGATGACATTTCGTTCATTGACTCACCATTGGGAAAAATCATTTCATCTGGACGCTGCTGAACAATCGGCCATAACTCATTTACGGCCAACTCACTTAGCTTTGCCCCTTGCCAGTCACCGTAATCACATTCCAGCAGACGATCCTCGATCTCTACATCTTGTCGGTCTTGGAAAAGAATCTGGGCGGTCTCGCGAGTGCGTTCCAGCGGACTGGAAACCACTCTTGCAATGTTTACGCCCTCGAGTCGTTTGGCCAGTGCTTGAGTCGAGGTTCGACCAACTTCGTCAAGCGCAACTCCAGGGGTACGTCCCGCTAAGACACCAGTAGCATTTGCATCCGTGCGCCCATGGCGGATCAGCAGCAAAGTTCCCATGGGTAAAGACTATTGTGAAAAGCTGGTTGTCTAGGTAGCAGAAAGTACGCCGGTAGCGAGCAAAACGATCAAAAGCGTTCCTAGCGATATTCGGTAAATCACGAATGGCAAGAAGGTTCGGGTCTGCAGGTACTTCATCAGACTGGCAATTACGAAGTACCCAACTACGAAAGCTGCAACTGTCGCCACGATAGTGGCTGGCCAATTCACAAACTCGTCACTGGAAATGTCGCCAGCCGTTAACGCTGCTGATGCAAAAACTGCCGGAATTGCTAGCAGAAATGAATACCGTGCCACTACATCCCGCTTGTACCCCATGGCTAAGCCCGCAGTGATCGTGGCGCCACTTCGAGACACACCTGGAATTAAGGCAAGTGCCTGACCGAATCCGAACAACACCGCACTCTTAGCGTTGAGATCAGATTCAACTTTGGTGTGTTTGGCATATCTATCTGCTAGCCCCAAGAGGATGCCCATGAAAATCAGTGCCCCCGCAACTAGCCATAGATTTCGCGCAGTTGTCTCGATAGATGACTTAAATGCCAGGCCCGCAACACTAATTGGAATTGTGCCAACTATTACGTACCAACCCATTTTCGCATCGGCATTTGAACGCATCTCAGGTCTAACGAGACTTCCTGACCAAGCTCTTAAGATGCGAACTATGTCGCGGCGAAAGTAAATTACGACAGCTAGCTCTGTGCCAATTTGTGTCACTGCCGTAAACGCAGCGCCCGGATCTGGCCAACCCAACAACTTGGACACCACTAATGTGTGTGCTGTTGAGGAAATTGGCAGAAACTCCGTCAAACCTTGAGAGATCCCCAGGACTATGGCCTGAAGCCAAGACAGCTGGTCAGTCAAGTTAACTCCCAAAATTTATGTGACACACATGAGTCTTTAAAAACAATCTAATAAACAAACGCTAGCGTGAACATATGGAACTGCGGTCTTTGGGTAATAGCGGCTTATTGGTGTCGCAATATTCACTTGGGACCATGACCTGGGGTCGGGACACCGACATTCACGAAGCTAGGGATCAATTCAATTTGTACTTCGAGGCTGGTGGGCGCTTCATAGATACGGCTGACGTGTATAGCGAAGGTGTTTCTGAGGAAATCGTCGGTGAATTCTGTCGTGAGCAGCCAGACGTACTTATTTCCAGTAAAGCTGGCAGCGTTCGTTCGAATCGAAGGCGTGATGCAAGTAGAAACCATTTGCTCACAGCCTTAGATGCATCACTGCGAAGATTGCGTCGCACTCACATAGATGTGTGGCACATCCACGCCTGGGATCCTTACACGCCCATTGACGAAACATTGAGTGCGGCAGCGCATGCGATTGATTCTGGAAAAGTTCGATATCTCGGAATCTCGAATTACTCAGGTTGGCAACTTACTAGCGCGGCACTTGGATCTAAGTATCCGATTATTAGTGCGCAGATGGAGTACTCGCTTTTGCAACGCGGGATCGAACGCGAAGTCTTGCCAGCCGCGAATGATTTAGGTATTGGTGTCATGGCTTGGTCTCCCCTAGGTCGTGGTGTCTTAACGGGTAAATATCGACATGGCACACCAGCTGATTCGCGAGCAGCTACCTCACATTTTTCTGCATTCATTAGTCCTTATTTGAACGATCGGTCTCGGGCTATCGTTGATGCAACTTGTACTGCCGCTGAAGGGTTAGGCGTTACACCGATTGACGTCGCGTTGGCTTGGCTTAGTGCTAAACCACAAGTAGCAAGTGCCGTAATTGGCGCCCGAACAGCGGCTCAATTACGAGTTGTTCTAAATTCTTCATCAGCCCACCTGCCAGATGAGATTCATGAAGCACTCGATGAGGTTTCAGCTATTGAGCGTGGTTACCCGGATTTTGGTTGGAATCAATGAGCGCTGTCTGGGAGTTTCGTGAAATTAACTTTCATCGCGGCACTAAGCGCTCAGACGTTAAGTCGTATCTAACTGCAATGGCAGAAGTCGAACGCTGGGAATTAGAGCGAGTCCGGGTGTATCAAGATGGCAGTCGTTATGTTCGGCTCCGCCGCAAGATCTACCACTTACAACGAACTGCGTAGCAAGACTTAAAGACTTCTTACGAATCTATCCATAACTCTGGCCCCAAATTCCAAGCCATTAGTTGGAACCCGTTCGTCAACACCGTGGAACATCGCACTGAAATCTAGTTCTGGTGGTAACAACAGTGGCAAAAAGCCATAGCAAGTTATGCCAAGCGTGCTGAATGCTTTTGCATCCGTGCCACCACTAACTGTGTATGGAACGGGAGTTCCGAATGGATCTTCTGCTCGAATCGCAGCGCCCATAGCATCAATCAGTGGTCCTTCAAATGGTGCCTCAAGTGCGATTCCATTTACAACGTCTTCTAGCACAACGCCTGGCGGCAAGAGATTCTCGATGTCCTTTATCAAGTCATCTTCGTAACCTGGCAGGAACCTGCCATCGATCATTGCCTCGGCTGCGCCAGGGATCACGTTGTGCTTGTAACCAGCATTGAGCATTGTTGGGTTAGCTGTGTTGGAAAGTGTTGCGCCGATAATTCGTGCAATCGGTCCAAGTTGAGCTAGCAACTCTTCTGGGTCATCAGCACTCAATTCCATTCCCAGTGCATCAGATACTGCTTTGATGAAATCTCTCACGGTTGGTGTTAGTGCAAGATCGAACTTATGGTTGCCAACCGCAGCAACTGCTTCGGCAAGCTTGGTAACCGCATTGTCATTGTTAATGAATGAGCCATGCCCCGCAGTACCCTCAGCTTTTAGTTTCATCCAACGGATACCTTTTTCCGCTGTCTGAACCAGATAGAGCCGAACATCATCACGGAGCGTTAACGAAAAGCCACCAACTTCGCCAACAGCTTGAGTGACACCGCGATAAAGTTCTGGGCGATTCTCAACTAACCAACCTGATCCGTGTTCACTGCCTGCTTCCTCATCTGGAAGCCAGTCAAAAACAATCGTGCGATCGGGTTGAACACCGTTTCGAGCCCAGGAACGTGCCATCGCAAGAATCATGCCGTCGCCATCTTTCATGTCGACTGCGCCACGACCCCAAATCATGCCATCGTGCACCTCCGCTGCAAATGGATGATATGTCCAGTCTTTTGCTTCAGCAGGCACCACGTCCAAGTGCCCATGAATTAGTAGCGCTGGCTTACTAGGATCCTTACCTTCAATGCGAGCATTAACGCCTTGACGTTTCCCACTCGTGGTTTCGTAGCGTTCGCATTCGATGCCTACTTCTTTGAGTTTGGCCTCTACGTACTCTGCGGCCAAGGCCTCACCGGGACCACTGCCATCTCCGTAATTTGAAGTATCAATTTGAATTAGGTCGCGAACGATTTCAACGACTTCGGAATCTACATCTGCTAATGGCTCGATTGACATACCCATAGTCTGACGCAATTCAGAATGGATTTGCACAAGTATTGGTCATTTGAGCCCAACACCGCTTTGCAGGTATTCTTGCGAGGCTGGGCTTGCCCAGCGCACCGGTCCGAGTGGCGGAATTGGCAGACGCGCTAGCTTGAGGTGTTAGTCCCTTCACAGGGATGGGGGTTCAAGTCCCCCCTCGGACACACAATCTGTGAGAGTGCGCAGTGCTCGGCAAACTAGTGAGGTGGCTATGGCAATCCCAAAGGTCATTCTCTTCTACGGTTTCGCTCCAGTAATAGATCCAACCGCATTGCGGCTTTGGCAGTATGACCTGTGCGAGCTTTTGGACTTAAAGGGTCGAGTCATCATTTCCGAGCATGGCATCAATGGCACTCTCGGCGGCGACATCAATGACCTAAAGCGTTACATCCGAAAAACCAAAGCATATCCAGGCTTCAGCGACATCGACTTTAAGTGGTCAACTGGAACTGGGAATGACTTTCCGAAGTTAACCGTGCGAGTGCGCGATGAAGTTGTCTCCTTTGGTGCGCCAAACGAATTACAAGTTGATGAAAATGGGATTATCGGCGGTGGCGTACATCTAACTCCGATAGAGGTTCATGAACTAGTCGATGCTCGTGGCGATGACGTCGTGTTCTTTGACGGTCGAAATGCTTACGAAGCACGAGTTGGCAGATTTCGTAACGCTATCGTTCCCGAGGTTGAAACAACTCGGGACTTCGTGGCTGAGTTCGAAAGTGGCAAATACGATCACCTAAAAGACAAACCGATAGTTACTTACTGCACCGGCGGAATCCGTTGTGAGGTCCTATCTGCGGTCATGAAGAGTCGTGGCTTCGAAGAGGTTTACCAAATTCAAGGTGGCATTGTGCGCTACGGGGAACAGTTTGGGGACGACGGGCTTTGGGATGGTTCACTGTACATTTTTGACAACAGAATGAGCATGGACTTTTCGGAAAACACTAAAACCATAGGTTCATGTGACGATTGCCAAGCTCCTGCTAAGCACTTTTACGATCGACACCACATTCGTGGTCGAGTTCCATTTCTACTCTGTGATGAGTGCGCCATCAAAACTGGCGCAACCAAACCAAGTTCCAGCGACGATGACATCGCTGGGTAGCTAAATGTTGGCTAAATAAATACTGGCTAACTAACCGCTGCGATGACGTCAATCTCCAGCAGCAAACCTGGGATAGCCAAGGCTGTCACTTCAACAGTGGTATCTGCTGGATAAGGCTTAGTGAAGTACTTTTCGCGACATTCGATGATTGTCGGAAAGTTGGTCATGTCTGTCATGTAGATGTTCACTTTGAACACCTTTGATAGATCGCTACCTGCTGCCGCCAAAACTGTTTTGAGATTGGCAAAAACTTGATGCGCTTGCGC
>JAIOWT010000037.1 GCA_021742025.1 Candidatus Nanopelagicales bacterium | reverse complement strand
TGCTAGAAATATTCCAACCAGGATAAAAAACGCGTAGGCACGAAGCGGCACCGGTCCTAGTTGCCAAACGCTCTGCGATGGACTTGGAATAAATGCTGGAAGCAAGATCATGAATTGGCTAATTCACTTAACTCTTTGACGCAGCTTCAATTGCAGCAGTTAGCTGAGTTGGATCAAACAGCACGTCGCCACTCAACTCTGTGCCATTGAGAATTCCGGTGGGTGTTGACTTAACACCTTCTGAATCAAATGCAGCGTACGAATTGGCCACCCAACCAGCATATTTTTCTGATTCTAAACAATCCGTAAAGGTAGTTAAGGCATCGCCAGTAATACCAGATGACTCAGCGACCGAGATTAATGCATCGTTTGAGAATCCAGCGCCTTCGTCAGCTGGCTGATTAGCAAAAATCCCAGCGTGAAATCTTTCTGCAGCATTTGCATCCACTGCGCATCCAAATCCCATAGTTGCGCGCTGGGACGAATTAGGATTTCCAGCCGCTGTGTTTAATGACATGAGATTCTTGTCAAGGAAAATGGTTGGACGATACTCAACGCGAACTTTTCCAGCGTCAATCAATCCTTGAATTGCAGCGCCTGATGCTTCTTCAAATCGAGCGCAAGCTGGACACTGGAAGTCCTCCCAGATTTGAAGGACTGGGATCTTGTCAGCATCTGGTGCAGTCCAAGCAGCACCAACTTTTACGCCATAGGTATCAGCTGTCACGCCGGTTGGGAGTGCCGCATCAGTAGGTACAACTGCATCTTTTTTGGTCAGGACTGGGATCGCGATCAAGGCTGCCATGACAACAACGACAACTAGTCCACCAATGATGCGAATCTTGCGCTGACGCTTTTGCTCAATTGCAGCGGCTTCTTGACGGGCTGCGGCTGCGGCGGCTTTTGCAGCCTTGGCACTCATGTTTTCTTGTGACACGAAAACTCCATAAATAATTAAGTTTGCTGGTTACGTAATAACTTACGTTGTCTTAATTATGTCGCACTTTTTCAAGCACTGAAACTTGCTGCAAGACAGCAGATTTATCGGGCTAAACCTTTGGACAGTGCCTGCGCTAGGGCCTTGGCACCTGCTGCCCCGTCATTTTTAATGGCTGTGACAAAGGCGCTACCAACGATCACACCATCTGCATACTGGGCAATTTCATGGGCCTGTTCGGGAGTCGAAACACCCAAGCCAACTGCCACGGGAAGTTCACTATGCCGACGCACTTTAGCTACTAAACCTTCAATGGCATCGGATACTGATGTGCGGGCACCTGTTACTCCCATAACTGCCCCGGCATAGATGAATCCAGTTGTTGCGTTTGCCACTTTTGCGATGCGTTCATCCGAACTTGAAAGCGCAACTAAAAATACTCGATCTACGTCATTTGCATTAGTGGACGTTATCCAGTCATCGGCTTCTTCCGGCGTTAAATCGGGTGTAATTACTCCGACACCACCTGCAGAATGGAAATCCGCAGCAAAGGATTCAACTCCATAACGTTCAATTGGATTCCAATACGACATAACCAGCGCTGGAACGCCAAGGTCAGCGACGCGCTTGACCGTGTTAATCACAGTTGCAGACTTAGTTCCACCAGCGAGTGAAACGTTAACTGCATCTTGAATTGTTGGTCCATCCATAACTGGATCGCTATAAGGGAAACCAATTTCTACGATGTCAACGCCACCTTCGACCATCGCAGTAATGCATTCAACCGCGCCATCTTCTGACGGATATCCTGCGGGAAGATAAGCAATCAGTGCTGCCCGATTTTCAGACTTGGCGCGAGCAAAAGCGTCGTGCAACAAGCTCATAGATTCATTCCAAAGTACTTTGCAGCAGTTTCAACATCCTTGTCGCCACGGCCCGAAAGGTTAATCAAAATAATTGCGCTCTCGCCAAGTTCCTTGCCGATTTCAATTGCACCAGCCAAAGCGTGCGCAGTTTCGATTGCTGGAATTATGCCTTCCGTCTCACAAAGAAGTTTGAATGCATTCATGGCTTCGACGTCAGTGACTGAGCGATACTCGGCCCGACCAATGTCAGCTAGATAAGCATGCTCTGGACCAACGCTTGGGTAATCTAGGCCGGCTGAAATGGAGTGGCTTTCAATAGTTTGACCATCATCATCTTGCATGATGTATGAACGAGCGCCGTGAAGTACACCAACTGCGCCCCCAACAATTGTTGACGCGTGACGCCCAGTTTCAACGCCGTCGCCACCAGCTTCAAGTCCAAGTAGGCGAACGTTTGCATCTGGAATAAATGCGGTAAAGATTCCGATTGCATTTGAGCCGCCGCCAACGCAGGCTGCAACAACATCTGGCAAGCGACCATATCGACTCAACATTTGCTCGCGGGATTCATCACCGATTATGCGATGGAAATCTCGAACCATTTCCGGAAATGGAGCCGGACCTGCAACGGTGCCAAGCATGTAATGAGTGTTCTCTACATTTGCTACCCAGTCGCGCATGGCTTCATTGATTGCATCTTTAAGAGTTCGACTGCCAGTGGTTACCGGCACAACAGTTGCGCCGAGTAATTTCATGCGAGCAACGTTTAATGCTTGTCGCTTGGTGTCTTCTTCTCCCATGTAAACGACACATTCAAGACCAAGGAGCGCCGCTACGGTTGCTGTCGCTACTCCGTGTTGGCCAGCACCAGTCTCTGCAATCACACGGGTTTTTCCCATGCGCTGAGTTAGCAGTCCTTGTCCTAGTACGTTATTAATTTTGTGCGAGCCGGTGTGATTCAAATCTTCGCGCTTTAACAAGATGGTTGCGCCGCCAGCGTGTTCGGAAAAGCGCTTGGCTTCAGTGATCGGACTTGGACGACCCGTGTAGTTAACCTGCAAGTCTCGCAATTGCTTCAAGAACTTTGGGTCTACCGAGGCCTTGCGGAAAGCTTCATCGAGTTCATCAAGGGCTGCCATAAGGGCTTCAGGCACAAATCTTCCACCGAATTTGCCGAAGTGACCGCGCAGGTCCGGCACCGATACGACATCATTTATTGTCATTACGCCAGTCCTAAGAACGATTCAATAAGAATTCTTCGCGAGCCCGAATTCCCGCCTGAGTCCATTCTCTGACAGTTTCGGCAGGAGTACCACCTGTAACCAGGGCTTCACCAACCAATACGGCTCTGGCACCGCTTGAAACCAATGCTTCCACCTGATTAGTGCTCGAAATTCCCGATTCCGCAATCGCCAAAATGTGATCTGGAATTCGGGGAATCAAGTTGTGGCAAACGTCCAAACTCACTTCTAGGGTCTTTAAGTTGCGGGCGTTAACTCCCAAGAGCTTTGGGTTGATTGCTAGGGCGCGATCTAATTCAGACTCGTCATGGATCTCAACTAAAACGGACATTCCAAGTTCACCAGCAAGCTCGTTAAGTTCGACAAGTTGGTTATCACTTAGCCCTGCAACTATTAGCAAAATTAAGTCCGCACCGTGAGCCCGCGCTTCCCAAACTTGGTAATCATCAACCATAAAGTCTTTGCGCAGAATTGGGATTGAAACTTTGCGTCGAACTGCATCAAGATCGGCGAGGCTGCCGCTGAATTTACGTTCTTCAGTAAGCACACTGATTACCTGTGCGCCACCACTTTGATATTCAAGAGCTAGCAATGCTGGGTCTTGAATATCAGAAAGGTGTCCTTTACTGGGACTTGCGCGCTTCACTTCAGCTATCACGCTGAATGGATTCTTTAAAAGCAAATCAGCTGCTGGTAGCGCGCGCGGCACTTGATCAACTTGCGTCTTTAACTCACTGAGTGAAACTAGATTTTTTCGCACCGCAAGGTCTTCTTTAACTCCCTGGATGATTGAATCCAGTACAGAAGTCATGATTTGCCTTTCTTGGGTACTGGCGTCAACTGAAGCAGAACCTGCGTCCTAGTTTGGTGTCTAGAAAAAACGTTTACTATTTTTGCTTGCCGTAGCCCATTAGAGCTAGGACTTTGCCGGCAATGCCAGCAATTGGAAGAAGCGCTACGCCGATCCAAAAGACCATTGGGGTTGCGATTACAACACCGATGCAACCAACTAAAAATCCGACCATAGCAATTGAAACTGCGGTCCAAGCTGCAACAGTGTGACCGTGATCTTCATGTGAGTCTGACATTGGTTCTCCTTTAAGCGATGCGTTATTAGTCTAACTGTTGAGTGGATGGGCTCTGGATTGTTGGGTCAATTCCTTGGTCCATTGCCTGCCACGGCGTAAGTTCCAACTCGCCTGAAGATTTTCGTTCATAACGTCGTGACATCCCAGTATCGAATGACTTAACTGCGATCCCAAGGCCACATAGCGCAATAACAATTCCCGCTGGAATTACAAGTAGGCCGTAATGTGAAGTTTCAGAAACCCAGCCAGTTACTTCACGTCCAATTGACTGTTCGAACTGAAGACCTAAGAATTCATCCAAGTTGTTGATCAAGTTAAGAGTAATTGCGCAAATTCCTAGGCCAAGTGCAGCGATGACTGCGCCAACTATTCTTCGAAAAATGCCACGAGTGGCGATTGCGCCAAGTGCAGACGCTAAGGCTGCAAGGGCTAATCCATTGAGTGAAGAATTCAATTGATTCGCGCTCAAACTTAAGCTAACGGATGGAAATCCAGTTTCGGTGTAAGTTGCAACAACCCATGGCCGACTGACGGCAATTAGAACTACTGCAGAACAGATGAGTTCAAGTGTTATCAAGTTTCGCAGAGATAACTTCATGCTTGATTACTAACTAAGGAATTGGCAACTGCAACCGCGTTTAAAACTGCCATAGCTTTTGCCTGGCATTCGGCATCTTCACTTTCCGGAATTGAATCCGCAACCACGCCAGCGCCCGCTTGCACGTAGGCAATTGAATTCTTGATAACCGTCGAGCGAATTGCAATGGCTGTGTCAATGTTTCCAGCAAAATCAAAGTACCCAACACAGCCGCCATAAACCCCGCGCTTTGATTTTTCTAATTCCTCGATGATCGTCATGGCCATCGGTTTAGGAGCTCCGGAAAGCGTTCCTGCGGGGAACGTTGCAGCAACCAAATCAAAGGCACTAACTGCTGGATCGATTTTTCCAATTACTGTCGAGACGATATGCATGACATGACTATATTTTTCGATACTCATGAAGTCGGTTACTTCAACCGAACCCGGCAAGCAGACGCGGCCTAAGTCATTTCTGCCAAGATCAACGAGCATTAAGTGTTCTGCGCGTTCTTTCTTATCTGCGAGCAGGTCTGCTGCATTTGAATCATCGATTTGTGGTGTTTCACCTCGAGGTCTAGTGCCCGCGATTGGATGAAGCATCGCTTCCCCATTTCGAAGCGTTACTAGTGCCTCAGGACTGGAGCCAACAACATCGAAGGCGACTTTGGTGCCTAGTGCCTCACCTGGACCAGTTAGTTCAGGAATTCTAAACAGGAACATGTAAGGACTTGGATTAGTTGCGCGCAGCACGCGATAAACATCTAGCGCAGTTGCTTGGCACTCTGTTGCAAATCTTTGGCTAAGGACAATTTGAAATGCATCACCAGCACGGATGCGTTCTTGTGCGATCCTGACAGATTCTTGATATTCGGCCCCCGTTGTTTCGCGGGTAAATTCTGCCTTCGCAGACCGATCAAAACTTGCCGCACTCGATGGTGCTTGGCCACCTAAAGCGGCTTCCATGGTGTCGAGTCTTTGTTTCGCATCAAGCCAAGCTTCGTCAACGCGCTCATCAGAGTTGTCGTAGTTAATCGCATTGGCAATTAATGTCACAGTTCCATCTTTGTGATCTAAAACTGCTAGATCGGTGGCAACCAGCATCGCAAGCTCGGGTAACTCGAGCACGTCTTGCGTTTCATTTGGTAACTTTTCAAGGCGTCGCACTATGTCGTATCCCAAGTATCCGACTACACCACCTGTTAAGGGAGGCAGTTCCTCGTTGGTGATTCCTTCATTTACTCCTGGCGTGAACAACACATCCAAAGTTTCGCGTAATGCAGCGATTGGATCTCCTGTAAATGGAACGCCTTGCGGAACTTTTCCTGACCACAAAGCCTGACCATCGCGCTCCGAGAGCATTGCTGAGCTTGCCACGCCGACAAATGAGTAGCGCGACCAAGATCTGCCGTGCTCTGCGGATTCAAGTAGGAACGTGCCCGCCCGCTCATCCGCAAGTTTTCGGTACAAACCAAGCGCAGTTTCACCATCCGCGAGCAACTTTCTAAAAACTGGGATAACTCGACGAGTTTGCGCCAGATTTCGAAAATCCTCGAGGTTTGGAGTTGTCATGCACTTACCTCAGGGTGAGTAACCGCATCATCAAAACAAGTTCGATCACCAGTGTGACAAGCCGATCCAGTTTGATCGACAGTCAAAAGTAAGGTGTCGCTATCGCAATCTTTTGCCAGCGAAATCACCCGCTGGTGATTTCCGGAAGTTTCACCCTTTATCCAGACTTCCGAACGACTGCGGCTCCAGTAAGTGGCTTTACCGGATTCTAAAGTTTGTTGAACCGTTTCGGAATTCATCCAGGCAACCATTAGGACTTCCCTGGTATCAACTTGCTGCACCACAACCGGAATCAGTCCTTGGTCGTTGAATACTAAGGTCTCAACGAAAGGCGAACTGTCCATGTCTCTATTGTGCCGTGATTGAACAAAGTAGTCGAAATTAGAGAGCGAGACTAGCGAACTTCCTCGCCGCTGCGCGCTAGTTCATTCTTGACTTCCTGGATCGAAATTTCATTGAAGTGAAAAACGCTGGCCGCCAAGACAGCATTTGCGCCGGCCTTGACCGCTGGCGCGAAATCTGAAAGTTGTCCAGCCCCGCCACTTGCAATCACTGGGATTTCCACCGCTGCTCGCACAGCTGATATCAACTCAAGGTCATATCCATTTTTTGTGCCGTCAGCATCCATTGAATTCAGCAGGACTTCACCGGCACCTCGTTCGGTGGCTTCGATAATCCACTCCAACGCATCGCGACCGCTGCTGTTTCGCCCGCCGTGAGTAGTTGCCTCGAACCCGCTTGGTGAGTTCTGATTACGTCGAACATCAATGGAGATTACGATGCACTGATCACCAAATCGTTTAGCTGAGTCTGAGATTAGTTCTGGGTTAGCAATGCCAGCGGTGTTGATTCCAACTTTGTCAGCACCTGCGCGCAGCAATTGATCTACGTCAGAAACGGTGCGAACGCCACCGCCGACAGTAAGTGGAATAAAAAGTTCATCAGCCGTTTTTCGAATCATCTCGTAAGTAGATTCACGATTGGAACTTGATGCCGTGATGTCTAGAAAAACAAGTTCATCTGCGCCTGCATTTCCATATCGACGAGCGAGTTCGACTGGATCCCCCGCATCAACTAAATTTTCAAAGTTGACGCCCTTAACAACGCGACCCGCATCGACATCAAGACACGGAATAACTCGAACCGCAACGCTCATTAGCTAAACCTGTGGCCCGGAAACTTCGATTGCTTCTTCAAGTGTGAAAGCTTGCGCATAAAGCGCCTTGCCCACGATCGCGCCCTCGACACCGACGTCAGTTAATGTTCGAAGTTCAATCAAGTCATCGAGAGTTGCGATGCCGCCACTTGCAATAACTGGCTTATCAGTGCGCTCACACATCTGCTTAAGTAAATCAACATTCGGTCCGCGTAAAGTCCCATCTTTGGTTACATCAGTAACTACATACCTTTGGCAACCATCTGATTCCAGCCGCTCAAGGGTTTCCCAAATATCGCCACCCTCTTTAGTCCAGCCACGGGCGGCAAGCACCGTGCCACGAACATCAAGTCCAACGGCAATTCGATCTCCAAATTCGCCAATTACGCGTGCGGTCCATTCTGGATCTTCAAGTGCAGCTGTTCCCAAGTTCACTCGGCGGCAACCGGTTGCAAGCGCAGCCCGCAGCGATTCATCGTCTCTAATTCCTCCAGAAAGTTCGACATTTACATCGAGTTTGCCAACTACTTCAGCGAGAAGTTTTCGGTTTTCGCCGCGACCAAATGCTGCATCGAGATCTACTAAGTGAATCCACTGGGCGCCACTGGCCTGCCAGTCAAGTGCTGCCGCTAGTGGATCGCCAAATGATGTCGCGCTATCAGCCTCACCTTGAACTAAGCGCACAGCTAATCCATCAGCAACGTCAACTGCTGGAAGCAGAATTAAAGATGTCATTTAGTTCTCCGATTTAGGGTTAACAATTTCATTTGATTGTTGCGATCCAATTTGCC
>JAIOWT010000036.1 GCA_021742025.1 Candidatus Nanopelagicales bacterium | reverse complement strand
TAACGGTACTGCTGGTTATGAATACGGTCCGAGTAGCTGCTTTTGCTAGGCGACGCGAGACATCGATTATGCGCTCAGTTGGAGCGAGCAACATGTCGATCCGCTTGCCATTCATTTTGGGGGCAGCAGTAGCTGCGATCCTTGGCTCAACTTTGGCTACGGGTGGAATTTTGGCCTCAAAATACTGGCTGATCGATGCGCGATTGGCGCCAAACCTTACGTTCATTCCGTTTGTGACCTGGAATGAGGTTTTAGCGATAGTTCCAGTGCTTTACCTAGTTGGCGTCGGAACCACCGTTCTAGCGGCCTCGGTCACGCTAAGGCGCTATCTCAGGGGTTAAATCCGTTGATTTTCGAGTCAAAAATCATCCGACACGACTCGAGTCACATCAGTAACTTTGGGCACTTCCGTTACGCTTAAAGAACTTCCCCTTTGAACGGAGCATCGTGCGCGCCTTCCTCTCGCGTCATAACTCCTCGCGGTTTACCCGAGGCCTACTTGCCGTTCCCTTGATGCTTTCTTTGCTGGTCACCCCCGCGATTGCTGGCAATACCGACATCGACAAACAAGTTGCCGAAGCATCGGAAGCACTAACTGAGGCCTCAGCAGCAGTTGTTGCAGCGGCCGAATCACTCAAAGACGCGCAAGCGAAACTTCCAGCCGCTCGCGAGACCATGACATTAGCCACAGCAAAGGAAGCCGAAGCAGCCGGGGTTTATAGAACTGCAGCAGGAGAGTTGGTATCTGCCAAGTTGGCATATGCCACAGCGCTATCGAAGGTTACGAGTAAAGAAGCTGAAATTAGCCAACTTCAAAAAAAGGTAGATCAGTTTGCGCGTTCGGTTTACCAGCAAGGCCCAACTTCCCAATGGGAAATCATTCTTGAGTCAACTTCACCATCCGACTTAACTGTTCGACTGCAAAACATCAAGGCGGTTTCGTTATCGACATCAAAGAGTCTGGATAATTTGCTTGGAGCTAAAGAGCAACTAGTTTCTGATGCAGCAGCTGCGGAAGATGTGCGTCTTGAAATGCAACGAGTTGCAGACATTGCGTCTCAAGCGCTTATTGATGCACAAAATGCCGCCGACAAAGCAGCTGCAGCAAAAGTTGAAGTCGACAAACTTGTAAAGCAAGAAGCTTCGGCATTAAAGATCGCCGAAGACGATAAGGCTGAAGTTCAAAAGCAGTATGACGAACTTCGAGCTGAACAATTGAGAATTGCAGCGCTGGCAAAGGCCGCTGGTACTCAAGGTCCAGTCGATCCGCAAGCAACTGGTCCGTTGTCCTGGCCGTTGCCAGGCCGCGCTGCCGGTGGAAGTGTGGGCTGGCGCATCCACCCGGTTTACAAATACAAGTCTTGTCACACCGGTGTTGATAGTGGGGCGCCAAGCGGAACCCCGATCCGTGCTGCGGCTTCAGGTGTAGTGCTGTCAACGACAGTTAGCCGCGCATACGGAAACATGACTTTGATCGATCATGGCGATGGCATGGTGACCATGTACGCTCACCAATCTCAATTTGGAGTATCACCGGGCCAAGCCGTTGGAAACCAAGATGTAATTGGATATGTGGGCTCAACTGGCTTCTCAACTGGTCCACATTTGCACTTTGAAGTTCACCTCAATGGCGTGCCGTACAATCCAATGGGTTGGTTTGGTGCATCGCGTACCGTTGTGCCTTGTTGGGGATGAGTTGAGTTAAGTGGCTAAAGAGCGCGGTCGAAAGGTAATCGCCCAGAACCGAAAAGCTCGCCACGACTTCACCATCGAAGATGTTTATGAAGCGGGCATGGTTCTTGTAGGAACAGAAGTTAAATCATTACGCGCTGGTAGAGCCAGTTTGGTTGATGGTTATGCGCTATTTGAAAATGGTGAAATCTGGCTTCGCGGGGTAAACATTCCGGAATACAACGAAGGTTCTTGGACTAACCATGCGCCAACGCGCGCCAGGAAGCTCCTGCTTAACCGACAAGAAATTAGCAAGATCGAAAACAAGCTCAAGGAAAGTGGGCTGACATTGATCCCGCTGAGCCTGTATTTCAATGACGGCAAAGCCAAAGTAGAGATTGCTGTCGCCAGAGGTCGCAAGAATTATGACAAGCGCCAGGCGATTGCCGAGAAAGACGCTAAGCGCGAAACCCAACGCGCCACAGGCCGCCGGGATAAAGGCATGGAATAAGCCCATTCATTGGGTTTTATTCGGCTGGTATCGGGCATACTGAAAATCATGAGCGCCTTCAATGAATCCGGTTCCTCGGATTTGGCGATCTATTTTGGGGACTTCCTCTCCACCATCGCTGCCTTCACCATGCCAGCGATGGCTGACTCAGTTTTAGTCGCCAGGCAACAAGTAACTGATCTATTGAGCCATGAAAACGCAATCGATCTTGACCATGCCATCGCAGTAACAAGCGAACTTGTGGCAAATTCCGTAGTTCATGCGGCAACTGAACTTCAAGTTGTATTTGAGCGTTGGCAGTACATGGTCAAGGTAGTTGTTGAGGATGCTAATCATCAGATACCCGTAATGCGATCGCTTGATGTGGCGGTGGATTCAGGTCGAGGTATGCACATCGTTGATGAATTTGCCGACCTTTGGGGTTATGAACTGACCGAAAATGGCAAACGAATTTGGGCAGGATTTAACATCGCTTAATTCGCCATGTTAAATCAAGGCAAATCTGTTTAGTAGCGCTCGAATCCACGAATCAGCTCGAAGTCTGTAACGGCCTTATTGAACTGAGCCAAGTCAGTGTCCACCATATGCGTGTAGTGCTTGTGAACTCGCTCGCCAAATGCCTCTTTCGCCCAGGCGCTGTTGACCCATAAATCGCGAGCCATTTGCAAAGTATTAGGAACTCGATCGGTTTCAAGCGCATAGGCGTTGCCATCAAAGCGTGGCTCCAGAGTCATCTTCTTTTCAATTCCATCGATTCCCGCGGCAATCATTCCTGCCACTGCAAGATAAGGATTTACATCGCCACCAGGAACTCTGTTCTCGACACGCAAACTTTGACCGTGTCCAACTAAACGATAAGAGCAGGTGCGATTGTCGCGTCCCCATTTGATCGCTGTTGGGGCAAAACTGCCAGGTGCGTAACGCTTGTAACTATTGATCGTTGGTGCGTACATGATGCTTAACTCACGCATGTGTGCAAGCTGACCCGCTAGGTATTGCTTACCGATATCGCTAAGACCATCAGGGTCGTTGTCATCGGCAAGAACCATTGAGCCATCGATGCCGCGGAAGGACAAATGGATATGGCACGAGTTACCTTCGCGCTCATTGAATTTGGCCATGAAGGTTAAGGCGTAGCCATCCTGCGCGGCAATTTCTTTGGCACCAGTTTTGTAGACCACATGGTGATCACAAGTGGCTAGGGCATCGGTGTACTTGAATGCGATTTCGTGTTGACCAAGGTTGCATTCACCTTTTACTGATTCAACTGTCATGCCGGCATTGACCATTGAGAGGCGAATCCGACGAAGAATAGGTTCAACGCGTGAAGTTCCGATGATGCTGTAATCAACGTTGTATTGATTTACTGGAGTCAAGTCGTGATAACGCTTGTTCCAAGCTTCTTCGTAAGTATCTTCAAACATAATGAATTCAAGTTCGGTGCCAACCATGGCAACCATTCCCATATCTTCAAGTCGCTTTAACTGCTTCTGCAGAATCTGACGTGGGGATTCTGGAATTGGGTTGTCATGGTGATCAACTAAGTCAGCAAGTACTAGAGCAGTTCCTTCGTGCCAATCTACGTAGCGCATAGTTTTTGGATCAATCTTCATAACCATGTCGCCATAGCCGGTATCCCAAGACGATATGTCGTAGCCCTGAACCGTATTCATGTCGATGTCGACAGCAACAAGATAGTTGCAACCTTCAGTTCCATGGTTAAGTACATCGCTCAAAAAGAA
Organism: Candidatus Nanopelagicales bacterium; assembly: GCA_021742025.1. The sequence goes on along the minus strand of JAIOWT010000036.1, from coordinate 4,316 downwards.
ATCGCCGTGCAAGCGCTTACCTTGGAGCCGGCCCTGCATGTCCGTAATGGCGACAATGACGGTATCGATTCTGCCTTCTTTGATGTCCGCAGTTAAGGCATCAATTGAAAGAGGAAAACTTACCGAGGCCATTGGATCTCCTTTTTCAGGCTCAGATTCTTTATGAGTATGGGCTTGAATCTATCGGTTTTTGGTATGAAAAATCTAGTCTTTTAGGGGTTCCTTACCAAACAGCGAACTGCACGGCGGCCTAACCAGGTTGAAGGTTTTGGGCGCGGTTACTCCACTACGCTCTTCCTAGGAAGTTTCCCAAAACCTGGTCAAAGAGGAATTATGAGCGACACATTTGATGTTTTAAATCCGGCAACTGAGGACATCGTCAGGACGGTCCACATGGCATCGGCTGATGAAATTGACTCGGTAGTATCAAAAGCTCAAAGTGCTTGGCCAGCTTGGCGTGACCTTGCCCCGGGCGCTCGCGCTGATGTCTTGCGTAAGTTCGCGCAGTTAGTTTCAGAGAGCAATGAAGAATTAGCAAGACTTGAAGTACTAGAAGCTGGCCACACAATCGGCAATGCCCGCTGGGAAGCACAAAACGTTGCCAACGTTTTGAACTACATGGCTGGTGGAGTTGAACGATTAACTGGACATCAGATTCCTGTGCCAGGTGGTATCGATATAACTTTCCATGAAGCAATCGGCGTTGTCGGAATTATTGTTCCGTGGAATTTTCCAATGCCAGTTGCGGCATGGGGATTTGCACCAGCACTTGCGGCTGGAAACACAGTTGTCCTAAAGCCCGCCGAAACAACGCCACTAACTGCATTACGTTTAGCTGAATTAGCGCTCGAAGCAGGTATTCCAGAAAACGTATTCAACGTCGTTCCTGGATTTGGCAAAGTTGCCGGACAGCGAATCGTTGACCACCCTGCAATTCGTAAAATCTGTTTCACTGGTTCAACCGCAGTTGGTACCAGCATCATGCAGGCAAGTGCTTCACAACTAAAGCGAGTAACACTTGAACTTGGTGGCAAGAGCCCAACAATTATCTTTGCTGACGCAGACATTGAAAAAGCGGCTAAGGCAGCACCTGGCGCGGTATTTGATAATTCTGGTCAAGATTGCTGCGCCCGTTCCAGAATTTTGGTTCAGCGAAGTGTTTACGATGAGGTTCTTGCGTACATGGAGCCAGTAGTTAAAGGTATGCACACAGGAAATCCAGCAGACGAGTCAGTCGACATGGGACCTCTAATTAGTGCGCTCCAACGTGATCGGGTTCAATCTTTTGTTCCAGATGGCGCTCCTGTTTTGTTTCAGGGCGAAGCACCAAGTGGCAAAGGCTTCTGGTTCCCACCAACCGTTCTTGCGCCGATTTCAGAATCGGACATCCAATACAGCCAGGAAATCTTTGGTCCAGTAGCAGTAGTGATCCCATTTGATGACGAAGCAGATGCCATACGTATGGCCAATGGCACTGACTACGGATTAGCCGGATCAATTTGGACCAGAGACGTTGGACGAGCGCTGCGCATGGCAAGAGGCGTGGAATCAGGCGTTATCTCTATTAATTCTCATTCAGCGGTTCGCTACTGGACGCCATTTGGCGGATTCAAGAAATCTGGGATTGGCCGCGAGCTTGGCCCACATGCTCTAGAGGCATTTACCGAAACTAAGAATGTATTTATAAGCACCGAGGACTAAACTCAAACTGCCTGAGAAATTCAGGCGTGAACCGAAAGCAGGACGTAAGTGAAGCGTTTACAAGACCGCGTAGCAGTAATCACCGGCGGCTCAAGTGGCATTGGTAAAGCAACCGCAATTCGTTTAGCCGAAGAAGGCGCGAAAGTTGTAATTGCTGACCTTGATCCAGTATCTGGCGAAAAAGTTGCAGCCCAAGTTGGTGGCATCTTCGTCAAGGCCGATGTAACAAATGCTGATGATGTAGCGAACATGTACAAAGTTGCATTCGATACATACGGTTCCGTAGACATTGCATTTAACAACGCTGGTATCTCGCCTCCTGATGACGATTCCATCTTGACAACTGGAATTGACGCTTGGCGCCGAGTTCAGGAAGTTAACCTCACTTCGGTTTACCTATGCTGCAAGGAAGTTATTCCTTACATGCAGCGTCAAGGTAAGGGCGCAATTGTTAACACTGCATCGTTCGTTGCAACTATGGCTGCAGCAACCTCACAGATTTCTTACACTGCTTCAAAGGGTGGCGTACTTGCCATGACCCGCGAACTTGGTGTGCAGTTCGCCCGTGAAGGTATCCGCGTAAATGCATTGTCGCCTGGCCCAGTTAACACCCCATTGCTTCAGGAACTATTTGCTAAGGATGCAGAGCGTGCGGCACGACGTTTAGTTCACATTCCAATGGGACGCTTTGGCGAACCAGAAGAAATGGCAGCAGCAGTTGCATTCCTAGTAAGCGATGATTCTTCGTTCATGACGGCATCAAACTTCTTAGTTGATGGTGGCATTAGTGGCGCTTACGTCACACCGCTATAAATCAAAAGTTTTGTAACTAGCTTTAATTAGGGATTAGTAATGGTTGATGGAATTTGGCGTGGCTTTGCAAGTGATAACTATGCCGGAATTCATCCAGAGATCCTCAAGGCAATGTCTGACGTTAACGCTGGACATCAAGTTGCTTACGGTGATGACATTTATTCTGAGCAACTTTCTGGCGTAATTAAGAATCAGTTTGGTAACGATGCAGAAGTATTTCCAGTCTTTAACGGAACTGGTGCAAATGTAATCACGTTGCAGGCAATGTGTAAGCCATGGGAAGCAGTGGTGTGTGCAACAAGCGCTCACATCAATGTTGACGAAGGCGGCGCACCGGAAAAAGTTGCTGGGCTAAAGCTTTTGCAGGTTGAAACGCCTGATGGCAAACTGACGCCCGAATTGGTTGATAAGCAAGCGTGGGGATTTGGCAATGAACACCGCGCTCAGCCAAAGGTAGTTTCGATTACCAATTCAACTGAGTACGGCACGGTTTATTCGGTTTCTGAAGTTAAGGCTTTGGCTGATCACGCGCACTCACTTGGAATGTACATTCATCTTGATGGAGCGCGCATTTCAAACGCGGGCGCATCTTTAGGTACAACATTGCGGGCATTCACAACTGATGCTGGCGTAGATGCAGTTTCCCTTGGCGGCACTAAGAACGGTGCAATGGGCGCAGAAGCCGCTGTAATTCTGAATCCAGAACTGGTCCCAGCCATGAAGTATGTTCGTAAATCTGCAATGCAACTAGCTAGCAAGATGCGCTTTATTTCTATTCAGCTGGTCGCAATGTTTGAAGGTGACTTGTGGCTAAAGAACGCACAGCACTCAAACGGCATGGCCCAAGAGTTGTATAAGGGAATCAAGGACATCCCAGGCGTTAAAGTTGATGCTCCTCAGGCAAACGCGCTATTTCCGATCTTGCCGGCAGCTAGCATTGAGCCATTACAGAGCGTTGCGAAGTTCTATGTTTGGGATCACATGATTAACCAAGTTCGTTGGATGTGCTCATGGGATACCACACAAGCTGATGTCGATAACTTTGTTGCAGCTGTTAAGAGTCAGCTAACTAGCTAACGATTTGCGCAAGCTTTAACAAACGCTCGAAACAAATTCTCGGAAACTTGTTCGTCGTTGCTGAATTCTGGATGCCATTGAACGCCAAGTACAAATTCAGCTGATGGATCCTCGCACACTTCAATCGTGCCGTCTTCGGCATAACCAGTAACCTTTAGATCGCCAGGGGAGTCGACCGCTTGGTGGTGACTTGAATTAACCGTTACATCCGTGGCACCAACCAGTTCAGCAATTAAGCTGCCGGGTGTGAAAGTTGCGCCGTGATCATTGAAGGTTCCGGGTGCATCGCGATGCAAGGTGTTTCCAACTACGTCAGGTAAGTGTTGGTGGAGTGAGCCACCATGAGCAACAGCCATGATTTGCAAGCCTCGACAAATTCCAAAGACTGGCAGGTTTGCATCACGCGCTGCTCGATACAAACCAAGTTCGCTGGCATCACGCTCAGTTCGTGGCTTGTCTGTGCCCTCTTGGTGGGCTGCACCGTAACGCGCTGGTTCGATATCAGCACCGCCTGCCATAACTAACCCATCTAAGCGAGATATCGCATCGTGATTGTCGGCATCGGGCGGCAGAATCACAACCGTTGCGCCAGCGGCTTGCAACTTGTTTACGTAATTCCAGGGAATAAGAGCGGCTGGTTGATCCCAAGCACCCCACTTTGCTGGCTCTAGATATGAGGTGAGTCCAATGACTGGCTGATTCATGATTTGAGTTTAGGCCTAACT
>JAIOWT010000035.1 GCA_021742025.1 Candidatus Nanopelagicales bacterium | reverse complement strand
CCTGTTGCGCGTGCTTGCTCTTGCGTCATTAACTCTGCAGTTACGAGCAGGTTGTCTAGCAAAACTTCATTAACGCGAGCTTCAACATCAGAAAGAACTGCCTGCGGAACTGCTCCAGCACTTGGAAAATCAAATCGGAAACGACCAGGTGAGTTTTCAGAACCCATCTGAGTTGCAGTTTCGCCTAAGGCTTCACGAAAGGCCTTATGAACCATGTGGGTTGCAGTATGGGCTCGGGAAATCGCAAGGCGTCGTTGGACATCAACTTGCGTAACTGCGCTTGCTCCAACCGTTAAGTTGCCAGAGACCACGCGACCTCGATGCACGTAAAGCCCAGGTACCGGCGTTTGCACGTCGGTGATTTCAACTACCGATCCATCACCAAGTGTGATCAAGCCATGATCCGCTAACTGACCGCCACCTTCGGCATAGAACGAAGTGCGATCCGTAAGTACTTCTACTTCGTCGCCTTGCGATGCACTGGATACGTCAACACCATCTACTACCAGACCGGTAACAACGCTTTCGGTCTGTGTTTCGGAATAGCCAGTAAATTTGGTTATTCCTGACTTGCCCATGATGTCGCGATAAACCGTAACTGCTGCTACCCCACTTTTGCGAGCGACTGAATCAGCTTTGGCACGCGAACGCTGTTCCTGCATCAGGCGACGGAAGCCTTCTTCGTCAACACTCAGACCCTGTTCGGCAGCCATTTCCAGCGTTAAGTCAATTGGGAATCCAAAAGTGTCGTGGAGTGCGAATGCTGAATCGCCCGTTAGAACTTTTGTTTTAGCGGACTTCAATTCGGCAGCTGCTAAGTCGAACATCGAAGTGCCACGTTCTAGCGTGCTAAGAAAAGTCTCTTCTTCCGCTGCAGCGATTGACATGATGCGACCTTGCTCAGTTAACAACTCAGGATACTGAGGAGCCATCGCGGTAATGCTGGCTGCAATAAGTTCCTTCATTGAAGGTTCGTGAGTTCCAAGTAATCGCATGTTGCGTACCACTCGACGCAAGATGCGTCGCAATACGTAGCCACGACCTTCGTTTCCAGGCAGTACACCATCTGCAATCAAGAACGCACAGGTTCGCGCGTGATCAGCAACTACACGCAGTGCAACATCAGACTTTGGATCTGCACCGTACTTACGACCACTGAGTTCGCTGGCTCGATCCAAGATAATTCGAGTTGTATCTATCTCATAGATATTGTCTACGCCTTGAAGCAAGGCAGCCATGCGCTCAAGTCCCATGCCAGTGTCAATGCTTTTAGATGGAAGCTCGCCGAGAATTGGGAAGTTTTCCTTACCTGGACCCTCGCCGCGTTCGAATTGCATGAACACGAGATTCCAAACTTCTAAGTAACGTGTTTCATCGGCGATCGGTCCACCCTCACGACCGTGCTCTGGTCCGCGATCGTAATAGATTTCCGAACAAGGTCCGCAAGGACCAGGTACACCCATTGACCAATAATTGTCAGCCATGTCACGACGTTGAATACGTTCCATCGGAACACCTACAACCTTGTGCCAGATATCGACGCTCTCGTCATCGTCTAAATAGACGGTCACCCATAGTTTGTCTTCCGGAAATCCATATCCACCAGCAGATACTGGAGAAGTTAAGAGCTCCCAGGCATAAGGAATAGCATCATGCTTGAAGTAATCACCAAATGAAAAGTTTCCACACATCTGGAAGAACGAAGCATGTCTTGTGGTCTTTCCAACTTCCTCAATGTCTAGTGTGCGCACAACCTTTTGCGCAGAAACCGCACGCGGGTACGGCGGAGCGGCTTCACCCAGAAAATACGGCTTGAACGGAACCATGCCGGCGTTTACGAATAGAAGTGTTGGATCATCGAGTAGCAGGCTCGCGCTAGGCACGACCGTATGACCTTTGGACTCAAAGTAGTTCAAAAATCTGGATCGAATTTCAGCGGATTCCACTGCTATCAACTCTTTCTATTGGGTACCAGAACCCAAGATGAAAACCTTGAATCCCTATTCGCTATCCCCTAAACCCTAACGAACTTGGGCAGTATTGGCTTAATCCCTACCCAAAATGGAACGAATCTTGTTCCAAACCTGACTTAGGACTGCTTCTTCACCTCGATCAGTTGGCTGGTAATACCTCGCTTGATCGAGTGGTTCGGGCAAGTATGACTGTGCGCTTACTCCAGAGGCCTCGTTGTGTGGATATGAGTAACCCACACCATGACCTAAATCACCGGCTCGCGCGTAGTGAGAATCCCGAAGATGAGGTGGCACGATACCGATGTCTCCGGCTCTTATGTCTGCGATCGCCTGATCGATAGCTAGGTAGGCACTATTTGATTTGGGGGCTAAAGCTAACGCAATAGTTGCCTGCGACAACGTGATGCGAGCCTCTGGCATTCCAATTAGAGCTACGGTCTGCGCAGCTGAAACTGCCAATTGCAACATCGAGTTATCAGCTAATCCAATATCTTCGCTAGCACTGATCACTAGACGACGAGCGATAAATCTTGGATCTTCACCAGCCTCTAACATCCGCGCTAGGTAATGGAGTGCAGCATCTGGATCCGAACCGCGGATCGACTTGATGTACGCGCTGATTATGTCGTAATGCTGGTCACCAGCTTTGTCATAACGCACCACGTTGTGATCACTTGCTGCACTGATGTCGTCAATAGAAATCTCGGTATGAGAATTTCCGAGTGCGACTCCAGCGGACGCCTCCAGAACTGTAAGGGCACGCCGAGCATCGCCGCCAGCTAGACGAATTAACATTTCGAGAGCATCCGATGTAATCGTGACGGCGTTGTTTAGTCCGCGCGGGTCTGAAATTGCCCGTGTGATCACGTTGGCAATCTCCTGCCCATCTAACTCAGAAAGAGTTACCAGAAGTGAGCGAGACATCAGCGGAGCAATTACTGAAAAAGACGGGTTCTCAGTCGTAGCTGCAACCAGCGTCACCCAGCCATTTTCTACGCCAGGTAATAACGCGTCTTGCTGAGTCTTGTTAAAGCGATGCACTTCATCCACAAACAGCACTGTGGCGACACCGTAAAGAGACTTATTCTCTTGAGCTGCCGTGATTACTTCACGAACATCCTTAACACCGGCATTGATTGCGGATAGTTCCATGAACTTAGCTGATCCCGCTCTGGCAATTAGTTGTGCCAGAGTTGTCTTCCCGGTTCCAGGAGGACCCCACAAAATTACTGAAGACTTAGTATCGACGTCAGTTGGTTGTAGCAATTTATGTAGCGGGCTTCCGACTGCAATGGCCTTACGTTGTCCAACAAACTCATCTAAAGTGCGCGGACGCATCCGAACAGCCAGCGGTGATCCGCCTTGTTCTTGATCAAAAAGCGAATCAGTCATCGCTTGCGTCTTGAGCGAACGGATCAGCGTCGATCCCAGCTTCAAGTCGTTGTTGATCAGTGATTGGAGTCGGCGCACTCGTCAACGGATCAAATCCTGCGCCAGTCTTTGGGAATGCGATAACGTCTCGAAGACTCGTGGCACCTGAAAGCAGCATGCAAATGCGATCCCAGCCAAAAGCGATTCCACCATGTGGTGGTGGACCAAAGGCAAACGCGTCAAGTAGGAAGCCAAACTTTTCACGAGCTTCTTCGTCACTAAGACCAAGCAAACTGAAAACCCGCTCTTGTACATCGCTGCGATGAATACGGATGGACCCGCCACCGATTTCGTTGCCATTACATACGATGTCGTAAGCCCACGCCAAAGCTTGATCTGGCGCTTCTTCAAATCGGTCAACCCATTCCGAGTTTGGTGACGTAAATGGATGGTGTACTGCAGTCCAGCCGCCTTCGTCAGTCTTCTCAAACATCGGAGCATCAACGATCCATAGAAATGCCCATTGACTTTCGTCGATCAAAGCACAACGCTCACCCACTTCTTGGCGAACTGCTCCAAGAAGTTGCTGAGTAGCGGACTTATCGCCAGCACCAAAGAATGCACAATCTCCTGGCTTAGCCCCAAGGTGAGCCGCTAGGCCATCTCGCTCGCTGTCTGAAAGGTTCTTTGCAACCGGACCACCAAGAGTTCCGTCGGTGTCAAAAGTTACATATGCCAAACCCTTAGCGCCACGTTGCTTTGCCCACTCTTGCCAAGCATCGAATGCTCGGCGTGGTTGGTCCGCACCACCTGGCATTACAACTGCGCCGACATATTCATTTTGGAAGACTCGGAACTCAGTGTTTTTGAAGTAGTCAGTGCAATCAGAGAGTTCAATGTCAAATCGTAAATCTGGTTTATCAGAACCGTACTTATCCATAGCCTCGAAGTAAGTCATGCGAGGAATGTCGCCAATTGTGTAGTTCAAGGTGCCTTGCCAAAGACTGCGCACAATGGCTTCGCCAACTTCGAGGATGTCTTCCTGTTCTACGAAGCTCATTTCGATATCAAGCTGTGTGAATTCTGGCTGACGATCCTTGCGGAAATCTTCATCGCGGTAACATCTGGCAATTTGGTAGTAGCGTTCCATGCCACCAACCATGAGCAATTGCTTAAACAGCTGTGGGCTTTGTGGCAACGCATACCAATGGCCTGGTTGCAGACGGACTGGAACTAGGAAGTCACGTGCACCTTCAGGGGTACTGCGCGTCAAAGTTGGAGTTTCAATCTCAACGAAATTACGATCGTGCAACACTTCGCGAGCTAGACGATTTACATCACTGCGCATCCGCAAGATGTTTCCCGCAGATGGGCGACGAAGATCCAAGTAGCGATACTTTAAGCGAGTTTCCTCACCTACATTGATGGCATCATCGATGGGAAACGGCAATGGCGCACTCTTACTTAAAACGACAACTGAGTCAGCGATGACTTCGATGTCACCAGTTTGAATTTCTGAGTTTTCATTGCCTTCAGGGCGAGCCTCGACCGTTCCAACGATCTGAAGACAGAACTCAGATCTAAGTTCCCCAGCAACAGCCTCATCTCGAACCACAACTTGAACGGTGCCACTGGAATCGCGAAGGTCTAGAAACGCAATGCCACCGTGATCGCGACGTTTGCCTACCCAACCAGCCAGAGTTACTTGTGAACCAGCATCGCTTAAACGGAGCGCGCCAGCATTGGTATTTCTTAGCATTCAGGGTCCTTAGTTGGGATTATTTGATTCGATTAAGTAAAACGCTTATTACAGAGTCTAGGGCCAGGCTTTCCTGCGATCCATCGACCAGGTTTTTGATTACGACTGTCGAATTAGCAATCTCGTCCTCACCAATAAGTACTGCGAACTTCGCACCACTTCGGTCTGCACTCTTCATGGCCGCCTTGATAGACCTTCCGTCATAAGCAATGTCAGCATTGATTCCAGCTGATCTAATCTCGCCAGCTAGTCCAACAATTTTGGTGATTGCGTCTTGCCCGACCGGAATTAAGAACACGTCAGCACTTGCTTCATCCACTAGTTGCAGACCCTCTGCTTGAACCGCTAAACAGGTGCGATCAACGCCTAACCCAAAACCGACGCCACCAATAGCTGGGCCACCCAAGGTTTCGATCAACCCGTCGTACCGACCGCCACCACCGATTGCCGATTGCGCACCGAGCCCATCGTGTAGACATTCGAATGTGGTGCGCACGTAGTAGTCCAAGCCTCTTACTAGGCGTGGAGCTTTTTCATACTGAACTCCCAGGACATCTAAATAACCAAGAACTTTTTCGTGGTGCTCGGAACAAGATGCACACAAGTGATCGGGCATTAATGGCGCATCAACCAGCTGATCCTGAACGTCCTTGCGCTTGTCATCTAGAACCCGTAGCGGATTAATGACTGCGCGAGCTCTAGTTGCCTCATCTAGATCACACTTGTCTAAGAACTCAACCAAAAGCTTCCGATAACCTGGTCGACATTCGTGACAGCCCAGTGAATTAACCAAGATGCGAACTTGTTTCAAACCCAATATGTTTCGTTGCGCATGATGAGCCATCCAAATAACTTCAGCATCTAGCGCCGGATCTGAGGATCCAATAGTTTCAACGCCAACTTGAGTGTGCTGGCGGTATCTTCCAGACTGCGGCTGTTCGTATCTAAAGTGCGGGCCGGTGTACCAAACTTTTGCTGGTAGCGCGCCGCGATCCATTCGGTTCTCTAGCATGGCGCGAAGTACCCCAGCGGTTCCTTCGGGCTTGAGTGTGAGACTGCGGCCACCTTTGTCTTCAAAGGTGTACATCTCTTTAGAAACTACATCGGTTGATTCGCCAACACCACGGACGAACAGTGCAGTGTCTTCAAAGATTGGCGTTTCAATGTATCCGTATCCAGAGTTTCGCGGCGGAGTGGAAAGCGCATCACGAACTGCTAACCAGAGCGCCGAGAATGGCGGCGTGACGTCATAAGTTCCCTTTGGAGCCTTAAACAAATCGGTCATATTGCGCTAAGGCCCTTAGCCACTCTTAGTAAGTATTCGTTACTGCTCTTTTCAATCGTCATGTTGCTGGTTGGACCATGCCCCGGAAACACCAATGATGAATCTGGCAAATTCAAAACCACATCACGTAACGAAGTGTCCATGTCTTTCGGAGAGCTGCCAGGCAAGTCAGTGCGCCCAATCGCTCCAGCGAAAAGAACATCCCCCGTGAACACATGATTTATGTCGCCATCAAAATCAAACAGAATCGAACCCTGAGTGTGACCGGGCGCATGTAGCACCGTGAACTTAAGTCCAGCTAACTCCATGGACATCTGATCAGTAACTTCACGAGTGTCTTCTGGTTCAGCAAACACATCGTCGCTGGCCATCATTTCCATCAAAGCATTTTTTGTCTCAACAGATACGCCAGCACCTGGGTCATTTAGTAAGAATCGATCTGAACCGTGAATGTAGGCAGGTATTCCGTATCCAGTAGCTACCGGGAAAATTGACCACATGTGGTCTATGTGACCATGCGTCAACATCGTGGCGATCGGCTTTAGGTTGTGCTCAGAAATAATCTCTTTGATGCCCGGCGCGCTACCTAAGCCTGGGTCGATGATGATGCACTCGGAATTCGCACTTGGTGCAATGACGTAGCAGTTTGTCTGCCAAGGACCAGCACCGAAACTCTTAATTAGCATAACCACGCACCTGTTACTAGGAATTCCCCTAGGCTACCGTGAATTTGCGCGAATCCTGGGCACCGTAGAATGATGAATTGTGCCTTCAAAAAGAGAACGCGAACTAGCCAGAGCAAAATTCGCAAGACAACAAGATCGTCGAACCCACCGCAGGATTAGAAACCGGTTCATAGGTGCTGCCGCTTTAGGGCTATTCGTCATCGGAACCATTGGTCTAGTCGTTTACCAAAACAACAAAGAAGATCGTATTGTGGCCGATCCCGGCACTAGCTCAAGTGCTGCGCCAACTCCTGTTGCAATCTCGACAAACCCTCCGATTGAAGGCTGCCAAGAGCCGGTGCAAGTTAGAGCCGACAACATAACTTTTGGTAGTGCAACTACAGATCTTCCGACGGCCAGTGAATTTACGCTAGAGACAAACTGTGGCTCGATTAGGTTTGAGACCGAATTAGAAGCGCCTAACACGGTTGGAACCATCGCCTGGCTTGCAAACCAAGGTTTTTATAACAACACTTCTTGCCATCGCTTAACGACACAGGGAATCTTTGTACTGCAGTGTGGCGATCCCGCTGGTAACGGCACCGGCGGTCCAGGTTTCAAATTTGCCGATGAGAACTTACCCACCGCAACTGATGATGGCAGCTTGATTGTGTACCCACGAGGTACCGTCGCAATGGCCAATAGCGGACCAGATACCAATGGCAGCCAATTCTTCTTGGTTTATGAAGATTCACCGCTACCGCCAAACTATTCAGTTTGGGGCCAAATTACTGAAGGCCTAGATGTACTGGAGAACGTAGCATCTGCTGGGGTTTTGGATGGTTCGTCTGATGGACTACCTAGCCAAGCAGTAGTTATTAGCAAGGCTTCAACTAAGCCATAATTAGATGGCACAACAAGAGCCCGCTTGGGACCCTAACAAAAGGACGCGTCATGACAACAACTAATGAGTTTGGCTATGTAGATGACGAAGGAAACGTATTCCTAAACAGTCCAGCTGGTGCTACCAAAATCGGCCAGTACGCAGCCGGGGAACCTAATGAGGGTCTGGAGTTTTTCACCAAGCGTTACCACGATCTGATTTCAGAGATTGAACTTGCCGCTGCCCGCCTTAAAGAAGGTAAAGGCAATGTGGAATCAATTACTGCTTTAATTGATCGCATCGATAAGGCAATAGAAAGTCCTAACCTTTTAGGTGATTTTGACAAGATCCGCGCTGGAAAAGATTCATTGCTTGCAGGTTTTGAAGCCCATAAAGCTGCCGCCAGTGCCAAGAAGGCGGAAGCCAAAGCGGCTACCTTGGCCAAGCGAGAAGAAATCGTTGCGCTAGCTG
>JAIOWT010000034.1 GCA_021742025.1 Candidatus Nanopelagicales bacterium | reverse complement strand
CGACGTCTTTATTTCCGCCGGACTTTAATGCAACCAACAACTGATCGATTTGATCAATACGAGGAGTAACAACTTGCTGCGCGTACTCTCGCAAGTTTTTCGCCGCCTCTTGCAAACGAGTGTCCATCGAGATGCGTAGCTGCGATAACTCGCTAGTTTTATTTTCCAGATTTCGCACTAAGTTTGAATGCTGATCGAAAATTGCAATGCTAATTGCGATTACGGACAACACAGTTGTGATGAATACGCCGCCGCTTAAAATGCGAAATGCCAGCTTTGGATCATCAGTAAACCCAAGGAATACCGTAGAAAAACCAAGGATTGAACCTCTAATGCTTTGGGCACAGGCAAAGGCAATCAAAGTCGCAATTGGATGCGATTCATTTTTGCGACTTCCGTGGATAAGTCTTCCGGCAATCAAAATCGTTATTGAGAATCCGGAATGCGCAAGCAGAATCAAACCTGTCCAAAGCAGAAATGATCCGCCATAGTCTGCGCGATCAATGAAGATCGGACTTAGGAATCCTGGAAATAAGAATAGAAGTGTTAAACGAAAACCTAATGATGAACGCAGACCAAGCAAATACCAAAGAGAGTTGTTTCCGGAATCAACTTTGGCGTTTTCCATAGCTGCCGAATGCATTCCTAAATCGACACTTGGTCAGATTTATTGTCAGCTCTGATTCCGACAACGCCTAAATATTTTGTAACAGCAGCGGTTCGGGAATTTCCTTCTAGTGAACTATCAATACCGATTGCCTGACACGCACGGCGAATTGCATCTTCAGTTGCCTTAAGTGAAGTGCCGCGGGCTGCTGCAATTTGCGCGTTTGACTTACCCTGTGACATCAAATGAAGAACTTCGATTTGCTTTACGGTGAGTGCAGCAAACGGACGAGATTTGTCTAAGTCATGTCGATGCAACGATGTTACTTCCCCACGCATCGCGACATCTAGAGCGTCATACAAAACGTTCAAGTCAGCTAGAGCAGACTTACGGATGTATGCGATTCCATTTGGTAAACCTTGTTCGTTTTCAACAGCAAATCTTGGATCCGGCAATTGCGTTAAGAAAACAACACCGGTTCCTGGGGCTTCTTTAAGTGCGGTCTGAGCAAAGTCAAAACCATTTGGTCCTGGACCTAGATCTACATCAAGTACTAAGCCATCAGGATCCGTTGCATGAAAGAGTTTCTTGGCATCAACTACATTTGATGCGGTTTGAACGGCATAACCTCGGACTTCGAGCGCGGTAGCAATCAGCTCGCGCAAGAGATCGTCATCTTCGACAACCAGTACCAATCTTGAAGACATTTAATACACCGTTACCCCACTACAGGCACACCCCCGTGATGACCTGATATTCATCAAGAATGCCCTAAGTGATTGGGATATTCACCTGAACGCAGGGGTTACCCCGTTTGTGTCCAAAACGTCCGAGTCGCCCTAACTACAGGGTTTTCAGTGAGTTAACTACCTTGGTCAAAGAATCCTTGGCATCACCGAAAAGAAGTGAAGTTTTTGGATCAAAGAGCACTTCATTCTCGATTCCAGCGAAACCTGGGCGCATTGAGCGCTTTAGGAAAACGACTTGCTGCGCTTGGTCCACGTTCAGGATTGGCATGCCATAAATAGGTGCCGTCTTGTCATCGCGAGCCGCTGGGTTAACAACATCGTTCGCGCCAACTACCAAGGCAACATCAGTTGATGGGAATTCTGGATTGATTTCATCCATTTCCTTTAGCTGTTCGTAAGGCACGTTAGCTTCAGCAAGCAACACGTTCATGTGTCCTGGCATACGACCAGCAACTGGGTGAATTGCGTAATCAACTTCGATTCCCTTTGCGACCAACAACTCAACAAGTTCGCGAATTGTGTTTTGCGCCTGAGCAACCGCTAGACCATAACCCGGAACGATGATTACCTTGCGGGCGTAACCCAACATAATTGCAACATCTTCAGGTGATGCGGACTTAACTGGGCGATCTTCAGCTGATGCTGTTGAAGTCGATGCCCTCGCAGTGAATGCACCGAACAAAGTATTTGTTAGTGGACGGCCCATTGCTTGCGCCATCATGCGAGTTAACAATGTTCCAGATGCGCCAACAAGTGTTCCTGCAACAATCAAGAGAACGTTGCCAAGGACGTACCCGGAAGCTGCTACTGACAAACCAGTGAAAGCGTTAAGCAATGAGATAACGATTGGAACGTCGGCTCCACCTACAGGAAGCACAAGCAAGATACCCAGGACTAGTGACAGGTTTAGTAGAAGCCATAAAAGAGTGTTACTTGGATTAACAATTAATAGAACTGCGGTGGCCACAGTTGCAACAGCAACACCGATGGTGATGAAGCGTCCAAGTGGAATAACTACCGGACGTGAAGTCATCAATTCTTGAAGCTTGGCAAACGTTAGTAACGAACCAGTAAATGAAACTGAACCAACTACAACCGTGAAAATTGTTGCGGTCAAAATTGGGACACTTTCAGATTCAACGGCTAAGAATTCAATTACTGAAATTACGGCAGCAGCGCCACCGCCAACACCATTGAATAGCGCAACCATCTGCGGCATTTGAGTCATTTGTACTCGACGCGCTGCGACCCAACCAATGATTGAACCGATTGCGATAGCAATCAAAATTTGTGGCAAGTGCTTAACTGGTCCACCGTAATATTCTTGGCCATAGAAAAACACAACTGCTGTTGCAATTGCAGCGCCGGCAGCGCCAAGTAAGTTACCGCGACGCGCAGTCTTCGGTGAAGACAAGCCCTTAAGCGCAAGTATGAATAGAACTGCAGCAAGAAGTTCAGCTAAGCGAACCCATGTTGGTGTGATTGCCGCTGACTGTTCAGACAAACGAATGAATGTAGGTGTCATTTGGACACCTCTTCCTTCTCAGCCTTCTTGGGTTTAAACATTTCCAGCATTCGGTCAGTAACTACAAAGCCACCAACCATGTTGATTGAAGCCAGCACAATTGCCACTAAACCAAGGTAAAGCTGGACATTATCGGTTGCTTTGCCAGTAACCAAGATCGCGCCGACCAACACAACACCGTGGATCGCATTCGCGCCCGACATCAAAGGTGTGTGAAGGATTGCGGAGACTTTCGAAACAACTTCAATACCAACGAATATGCTAAGTATGAAAATAGTTAATAGAGCAATTGCATCCATGACTATTCACCCTTTCCGGTTGCTAGTGCAGGTAAGTTAAGCGCTTCGCGAGCCATTGCATTACGGATCTCTCCGTTGAATACAACCGCTGATCCTTGAACAACTTCGTCTTCGTCATCCGGTGTAACAACACCTTCGGCTGTCATCAAAGTTAAAAGTGAAACAACGTTTTGCGCGTAAAGCTTGCTGGCGTGAACTGCAAGTTGGCTAGCAAGATCCTTGCAACCAATCAAAGTCATTGATCCACCCGGAACATTTACAACAACATCTTGGCCAGCAACACTGCCGTCAACGTTTCCGCCCGACTCTGCGGCAAGATCAACAATGATCGCGCCTGGCTTCATTTCAGACATCATGTCGGTAGTGATAAGTGTTGGTGCTTTGCGGCCAGGAACTGCAGCCGTTGTGATTACAACATCAGATGCCGAAATGAATTTCTTCAACGCACCTTGCTGAGCCTTTGCGCGCTCTGGTGTCATTTCACGTGCGTAACCACCGGAGCCTTCAACTTCATCCAGGCCTAAGTCAAGGAAAGTTGCGCCCATTGACTTGACTTCATCAGCACTTGATGCGCGAACGTCGTATGCGCTAACAATTGCACCAAGACGTTTTGCAGTTGCCATTGCTTGCAAACCAGCAACGCCAGCGCCAAGAACTAGAACTTTCGCTGCCGGAATTGTTCCAGCTGCGGTCATTAACATTGGGAAAAATTTTGGTGCGCGTTCTGCTGCAATAAGTACTGTGCGGTAACCAGCGCAAAGTGCTTGCGAAGTTAGCGCGTCCATTGATTGCGCGCGTGAGATACGTGGCAATACATCAAAGGAAAGTGCAGTAACTTTCTTATCTGCCAATGCCTTTACGGTTTGCGCGTCATTAGCTGGTGACAGGAATGAAATTGTGATTGCGCCAGACTTTAACTGTCCGATCGCATCGTTTTCTAGTGGACGGACTGTGGCGACAACGTCAGCAGTGCTTATTGCAGAAATACCAGCAACGGATGCACCGGCAGCTTTGTATTCATCGTCGTGGTAACCCGAAGCCTGTCCGGCACCCTCTTGAATAGACACCGTTAGCCCAAGCTTTATGAGCTTTTGAGCACCTTCAGGAGTTAAACCAACGCGACGTTCGCCCGCCCTGGTTTCCGCTGGGATAAATACCAACATCAGTAATTCCGCCTTAGATCAATTAGGTACGAGCCTAGGGTGATCCTTAATGTACCGCAGAACCGAGTTGGACTTTCCGGGCTTGTTGGGTCGCAATCGCGATCAAAATAAAGGAAAACAGGATCAAGGCCAGCCGCTGCGGAACCTGCTGGCTGAGGTAAACCCCAATGAAGGTTGCGGGGACCCCGGCCAGCCCAGTGAGCACGGCAAAAGCCACATCTATATTGCCTTTTCGAAGGTTGGCTATAGTTCCAGAAATTGCTGAACCGACAATCACGGCAAGGCTGGTGCCTCGCGCCGTAAGTGAATCCATGCCCGAAGCGATGATCAAAGCGGGCACCATGACTATTCCGCCGCCGACTCCAAACAGACCCGACATCACGCCCGCAAAGAATCCAACCACAACCAAAAACGCGATTGCAGCTGTGCCTTCAAGTAATTGGTGTGGGGTGGATGACCAAATCAAACGCATTGCAGACAGGTAAAGAAGGGCTGCAAAACCAAGTTGCAGGAACTTAAGCGATACCTTGCCCAAAAGTTTCACGCCATACAGCGCGCCAAAGATCGAACCAACTAGCAAAGCGGCTGCAGCATTCCAGTCGACATAGTCAGATGTTGAGTAGCCGATCGCTCCGGCGACTGCGATTGGCAGCACTGCAGCAAGTGAAGTTGCGTGGGACCGTCTTTGATCTAGACCCATCCAAAGCACGTAAAGCGGAACCATCAAGAATCCGCCGCCAACGCCAAACATTCCAGCCAGAATTCCAGCGAGCAATCCAACTACTAAGGATTGTTTAATCTGCTTTTGTGAAATATCCGAAAACATGTTTATGCATCTCGCTTAAAGAACATTGCCGAACCAATTAAATATGTGCCAGATACCCAGGCTGCGAAAATCAAACCGGCATTTGGCTGATCTGGCAGATTAGTTAACCAAGCAGTTCCATTTGAGAATGGTAAAGCGTCAACGATCCAATCCATCTTGCCATTTGCCAGACCAGCAAAGAGAACAATCAAGCCTTCAATAATTGACGACAATAAAAGTGGCAGTACGATTCCCAGCGCTAAGTTTCGTGTGATCATTGTCAGGCTCATCGCGATCAAACAATATGCAAAACCGAAAACCAAAACTTGCCACAATTCGGATGGCTCTCCCCCGTTAATACTTAAACCTGGGCCGTTGGTTCCAATTGATCCTTCTGGTGCAATGGATCCAACTACGCCAAGAACGGCCCAGCCCAAAATAGTTGCAAGCGTTACATACAAAGCAAGCAAAAGCGTTTTCGCTAAAACCACGCGTTCACGTTTTGGAAACTCTGTGAGTGTTAACCGAATTGTTCCGTAACGATATTCATGGCCAAAGAATTGTGAAGCAACGACCGAGAGCATTACTAAACATAGGAAGTTTGCGTTGGTGCTGTACAAACCTTTCCAAGTCTGAGTTCCAAATTCACCATCGCCAAGAAATAGTGGACCCGCACCAAGTAATCCTGTGATCACTAAGTAAACAAAAGTCATAATCCAAGTTGCGCGTACCGACCAAAGCCGACGCCATTCATAAACCAAGTTCGCAATCATGATGTTTCTCCCAATCTGTACTCTTGACCAGATTCGGTTAGCTCAAGAAAAACTTGTTCCAAACTTGCAGTTCGTGGTGACAATTCCGAAAGTGCAATTCCATTTGTGAATGCAATCTCGCCAATTCGATCGGTTGTTTGGCCTGGGATGACAATGGTTCGAGCGCCATCTGTAGTTGATGCAATTCCTTGGGCGCTCAAAAGTTCCGCAAGCTTTTCACTTTGCGGACTGCGCACGACAACTGCAGAACCGGTTGCTCTAGATAGGAATGCTGGCATTGATTCAGCGGCAATTAGGTTTCCGCGTGCAATCACAACTACGTCGTCAGCAAGTAATTCCATTTCACTAAGTAAGTGGGAGCTCACTAGAACTGATTTTCCTGTTGAGGCATAGTGCTTTAAGAAGTCACGAAGCCATTGAATTGATTGCGGATCCAAACCATTTGCTGGCTCATCCAGCATCAAAACCTGAGGATCAGCAAGGATTGCGCCAGCTAGTCCGAGGCGCTGGCCCATTCCTAAGGAAAATCCACCCGGACGCTTCTTTGCCACAGATTCCAGGCCAACAAGCTTTAGAACTTCGTGAACTCGGGCTTTGCTGATCCCAGCCTCGGCACCAAGCATTCGAAGGTGTGCGTAAGCGGTTCGTTTCGGATGGAAGAACTTTGCATCTAGGTGCGCGCCAATTGTGCGAGTGACTGGGTAATGACTAGAAAGATTCTTTCCGTCATAAAGGGTCTCGCCGCCACCGCTATCTAGGCCAAGCATCAAACGCATAGTCGTAGATTTACCTGAACCGTTGGGTCCTAGAAAACCAGTTACTCGGCCTGGCTCAACTGTGAACGATAAATCTTTAACTGCGTGAACGCTGCGAAAATGCTTGTCTAAATTACGTGCTTCAATGCGCATAAATTCAGACTAACGCAAGCAAACTTTCAAACCTAACTGAAGACTAGTTATCTTCAGTTTTTGATTCTGCTTTAATCTCTTGCGCGAAGTTAGCGAAAATATCAGTCAATGCGGCGCGACTATCTGTGATGCGTGCAAAAACGTCAGCTGCAGCAGCTTCTGCCTCAGTGAATCGTGCACCAGCCTGATTTGCAATCTGGGTCATAGTTGATTGAGCATCGAACCATTGCGCACGAAGATCTGCAATGCGCTTTGTTAAGTCATCAAGAACCTTGCGATTTGAATCAACTGAAACTAAAACGTTATCGCGGTATGCAATTGCGGCTTGGCGCAATGCTTCGGCATCAGCCTGTGATGTTTGTGAAGCAATACGAACAATTTCATCTGCTTTGGTCTGAGCCTGGGAAACAATAAGTTCCGCTTGCTTTTCTGATGCTTGAAGTTTTGCCTGAGCGTCGGCAATTGTTGCTGCGTGGCTCTTGCTGGAATCTTCACCTAATGCGCGAGCATCGCCAGATGCCTTTTCGAGTATGGACTGAGCATCGCCTGATGACTTGGCTAGCAACGCTTGCGCATCGCCTGATGACTTTGCTAACAAAGCTTGCGCATCACCGGTTGCTTTTTCAAGCATTGACTGCGCGGCATTTGTTGCTTCGGTCTGTAAACGCTTGGCTTCAGCCTGTGCAGTGTTGATTTGTAATGAAGTGCTCTTGTCAGTTTCACTGCGAAGATTTGCGAGTTCAGCTTCGGTATTTGCACGAAGGGTTGCAAGTTCTTGTTCAGTCTGTGTTCGATGAGCTGCTAGTTCTTTATCAACATTGGCTTTGAGTACTTCGACATCGTTAGCAACTTCGTTAGCACGACGTGTTGCATCATCAAGAAGCTTTGCGATTACCTTTTGGTTTTCTAGTGCCTGTGAATCGGCATCGTTCTGGGTTGCTTCGAGTAACTGAGCTGCTTGATCGCGCGCAGTCTCTAAAGTTGCAGTGGCTTCAGCGCGAAGTTTGCGAGCATCGACATTTGCGGCTTCCCGGGTCTGGCGTGCATCTAATTCACAGCTTGCGCGGATTTGTTCGCGCTCAGACTCTGCTTGCTGCAAAGTATCTGTGGCTTGTTCAATCAACTTGCCGGCACGTAAGCGTGCCGCACGAATGATTACTGCTGCATCTTCAGCTGCGATTTGAGTGAGTGCATCTTCATCCATGTCGATAAAGCTTGGGCGGCCAACGGCGCCTTCGAGTTCAGTGATGCGTGCCTGGAGGGCGCTAATTGTTCTTTCGGCTTCTGCAAAATCACGCACGCCATTAGTTCCAGCATTGCCAGAATCGTCGCCTTTGAAAAAGCGGCCCAAACTCTTAATGTCACTCATTCGAATTCCTCATTTCCCCGTAGCAAAAGACTAAGGGCTAAATGTCCGACTTGGAAATCCGATTTGTCGCTATTAAGACAAATTTAACGAGAGCGGGAGCCGCCACGGGATCCACCGGAACGACCCTGCGGGCGTCCGCCGCCAGATCTGCTTGGTCCGCCTGGTCGACGCCCGCGAGTTGGCGGCTCTGCTGGTGGTTTCCAAGCAATTCCGGTTGGCTCTTTGGCGCCTGTGATGGCAACTAATTCTTTAGACATTGGCTTAACCTTGACCACTTCTGGATCTACTCCAGCGCGAGTAGTCATTGCAGTTACTGCCTTTTGCTGACGTGG
>JAIOWT010000033.1 GCA_021742025.1 Candidatus Nanopelagicales bacterium | reverse complement strand
AGGTTCCTCAGAATGCGACAACAAGTTGAGTGAAGCAGGACTCTTGCACAAGTAGTTGACTGCCTGAACTAATTCACCGAGCGCAGTTCTAGACTTAACCCATGCGCAATTCCAGATATCGGTACTCTCGCTTGGTTATGGTCATTGGATCGATTGTTTTTGCAATTAGTGCAGTTGCATTACTTGTCGATCCGTCCTCATTTCTCACATATATTGGTGTGCCATCAAATGAGTCCGTCATCTGGTCGTTTAGGTTAACGGGCGTGATCCTCATCGCACTTGCAATTCATATGGCAACGACATCTCGAAACGCTGCGGACCCAGCTTTTCGTCGCGCAGCTGTTGCAATGATTTTGGTTTCTATTGGACTAGGTGTCCTGACCTACCTTGCGCCCGGCACGGCAACTATGGGTCGATGGATATTTGTTGGATTGGGCTCTGGCTTTGCAGTCCTTTACCTAATTACACTGCCAATAAAGTCAATTGGCTACAAGGAAGAGCAACCACATAGCGCATGAGCTTGGCTGACATTCTCGATACTCGCGACCCAGCAACGGTTGCAAATCCCTATGACATTTATCGACAGCTGCGAGCTAACAGAGATTTAGTTTGGAGTGATCGGTTAGGTCTCTGGCTGGCACCAACTCATGAGACGGCTAATGCAACCTTAAGAAATAAGAGCTTAGGTCGGCTGTATCAGGCCCAAGAACCACATGATGAGTGGGAAATTTTCAATTGGTTACATTCGGATTCAATTTTGGATAGCGAGCCACCAAAACACACCCGGTTGCGCTCGTTGGTTCAAAAAGCTTTCACTCCTGGGCGGATAGCAGCCTTAGAGCCAAACATTAAAGATATCTGTGAACGGCTACTTGATGATGCGCAAGCAAAACTTGCAACATCTGGAAGCTTTGACATTTTGGCTGATTACGCAGAGCCATTACCCGTGCTGGTAATTGCAGATCTGTTAGGTGTTCCTAGAGAAATGTCCAATGACTTGCGCCGCTGGTCGCAGGACATTGTAAAAATGTATGAGTATGGAAGATCGCGCGAACAAGAGCTAGCCGCCCAAAAAGCGGGTTTGGAATTCAGTTCCTACATAGCGGACTTAGCTGCAAAGCGAAAAGTTGATCCCCGACCAGATTTGATTACTGCCTTGGTTGAAGTTGAAGAGCAAGGTGAAAAGCTAAATGAACACGAGTTGATCGCTATGTGTGTTCTATTGCTTAATGCAGGTCATGAAGCTTCAGTAAATGGTTTTGGAAATGGCATGGTGGCAATGTTTCGCAACCAGGACCAACTCGCGTTAATGAAAAGCGCTCCGCGGGAGCTAACCGACACCGCATTGGAAGAAATGATGCGCTTCGATTCACCACTTCATATGTTCGAGCGAACTGCAACTAGCGATACCACAATCGGCCAAACCACAGTCCTGGAAGGGCAAAAAGTTGTTGCCATGCTCGGTTCGGCAAATCGTGATGAAGAAGTTTTCGAAAACACTGACAAATTCGACATAACAAGAAAACACAATCCGCACATTGCGTTTGGAGCTGGGATTCATTTCTGTATTGGCGCACCGTTAGCAAGACTTGAAATGCAGAACTCGTTGCCAATGTTGTTTGAGAGATTTCCGAATCTACAACTTGTGGGTGCCCCAGTTCAGCGCCCAACGTTTGTCTTGCGTGGTTGGGAAACCATTCCAGCCAGCAACAGTTAGTTATTCCAGCGCGGATTTCATTGCAGCGAATTTAGCTTGTGACTCTGCAACTTCGGATTCGCCGGTTGAACCTGCAACAATTCCACAACCAGCAAATAGTCGCAGAGTCTTTCGGTCTTCGGTTTCAACTAGTGCGCAGCGCAATGCAATTCCAAATTCGCCGTCGCCATTCGCGGCTAACCAACCCACTGGTGCCGAATAGCGACCGCGATTCATGCCTTCGAGTTCTTTAATGACGTGCGAGGCTCGCTCAGTTGGTGTTCCACACACTGCAGCCGTTGGGTGTAGTGAGGCAGCCAAGGCAAGTGCTGGTGCTGCATCCACAAGTTCCCCAGTCACATCTGTTGCTAGGTGCTGAACGTTTGCAAGCCGCAAGATAAAGGGTCGGTCTGGAACATTTAGATCGGTGCAATGCGTTGCAAGTGCTGCAGCAACAGACTCGACTGCATAAACATGCTCTTCTTGGTCCTTGTTGGAATCGAGCAACTCAGCTGCAAGCTGCCCGTCCCGATCAGTATCACGACTTCGACGCATTGTTCCAGCGAGTACTCGACTTGTTACGTGCTCACCATCGCGACGTATCAACAATTCCGGAGTTGCGCCAACTAGGCCATCAACGCAAAACGTCCAACATTCTGGAAATGATTCATTCAATCGCGATAAAAGCGCACCGATATGAATTGGTTGATCAAGTTGAGCCACTATGTCTCGAGCTAACACAACTTTGTCTAGCTCTCCAGAGCTAATTCGGGCAACGGCGGTATCAACTGCCGATTGCCATTCTGAAATTGGCCGAGAACCTGGTAACCAGGTCACGTTGTTGATTCCTTGGGAAAGAGTCCGAGGTCGATTAATCTCGCCAATTACCTCGGCAAGATGTGAGTCAGAAATTGCTGCGTTACTCGTGACCGTGAGTTTGGTTCCGGCCTGATTGCGAATGACTGCGACTTCCGGAATGACTAAAACTGATAATCCCGGATCTTTATCAAATGCAAATGATGCAAATGCGATTGGTTCATCACCCTGAGAAATTGAACACTGCTGGGTCCACCAGCGTTGAGCGCGGCTGAATCGCTCTGGACCATTAAATGTACTTCGAGTTACTTCACCCCAGCCAATGATTCCAAATTGATTGTTAGCCGATCCTTTAATCCAAGCCAGGCCGCCATCTGCAGGCAAAAGCGAAAGCAGATTTGGAATATCAGGTATGTCTGCGGTTCGTACGAACAAGTTCAAGTCTTGATCCGCGGCCAATGAAGTCATAATCCGACAAGCCTACGGCCTCTTTTGCCTATCAGCACGTGCTAAATGCCTACATAGACTTATGGTGTGCCCGAACCAACCGCCACTTGGATTAGACCAGGATTGAGAACACTTTTTGAAAATCTAGTTGGGCCTCACACCTTCAATTTGGTTTCCTTGAGTCTGGCTTCTTTGGTTTTTTCACTTGGCAGATTGACGGTTTACGCTGCAGATAAAAGTGAGTTTTTCATTTACAGTGCTTGCGCTATCGCAATATCCCAAAGCCTGGTTATCGTTTCACTCGCTTCTCTAGGCAAGGTCCTATTTCGCATACCTTGGACGAAGTTACAGGCACCATTTGCAGTGACTGGAATTTTGCTTGTAAACATTTTTGGAACGATAGTTTTCGAGACGATACTGCGAAGTTGGAATTTTGATCCAATTCCACAATCCTGGTTTCAACGACTAATCAGTTTGTTGTTTACAATATTTGTTTACCTAGGGTTCGGGCGAGTTCTCATGGTTTTGAATGGCAATCTGTTGCAAGTGAATTTAGCAAAAGGATTGCTCGCAGATTTGTCCAAGCAACAGATTGAACTAACTCAAGAAATTCGAGAATCCAGGACTTTCTCGATGCGAGAAATTTCCCTCGAAATTCAATCAACTCTCGGAATCTTAGACAACTACTCAACATCAAATTCAACGGATCCAAATCTTGTTAGCGAAATTGATACCGCGCAGAACGTTTTAAAATCAACTGAAGTTGAAATCTACAATATTAAGAATCGATTCCCCGGACCTGCGCGTATGCCGAGAATGTACTCAAATGTCAGGTACTCACCGTCATCGATAATCAGTGCCAGCGCTAAACCAAATAACGCATTGCCGGTAGTTATCGCTGCCATTGCTTTCTTTGGTTTTTGTAGTTGGCTTAGTTACTTTATGGTCGCGTCCTATGCAACATTTTGGGGTTGCACCCTGAGCTTGCTTAGTTTTGGAATCTTTTCTGGCTACGAAAAATTCATTGCATCAAAGTTGGTCGCTAAATCGGTTCTAATTCGAATTGCGGCATTCGAGTTGTTAGTGGTTACCTACTTGTTTTTCTGGCTGTTGATACTTGGTTACTTCGCTGGTGATAACTCAACCTCGTATGGCGCTGCGTTAGTTTATGCAGCTATCCCATTTGTCTTTTTCAATGGTGGTGTGGTGCTAAGTGGATTTATAACATCATCGCAGGAGCAACGTAAGCAACTTACAGCGCAGGCGATCACTTTGAGAAGAGATTTAGCGGAGCTTGAAAAGATTCGTATTACCGAAGACAAAGTCTGGAAGTCTTTATTTGCTGGTGACATCTCGCTTTCCCCGACAACTGCAAACGTTGGTTTGCGTGATGCAACCAATACGAAAGATGACGATTTAGTTGTCTCGGTTATGTCAAATGTAAATGCAGCATGGAAGTCAGTTTTGGTAAAGCTGTCCAGTGTCACCTAGGCACTAGGAAGTGCGGACCACATAAAAGGTGGCAGACTAGAACCATGTCTCGCGCCAATCTAAACAAAGAGCCACATGAAGTTGCTGCCATGTTTGATGCTGTCGCCAAAAAGTACGACATCACAAATGATGTGCTTAGTTTGGGCCAGACTCGCAATTGGCGAAAAGCTGTAGTTGCCGCAGTAGCCCCAACCGTCGGCGAAGAGATCCTAGATTTAGCAGCGGGAACTGGTACGAGCACACAACCTTTCTATGAGGCCGGTGCAAATCCAACTGCATGTGATTTCAGTGCCGGAATGATCGAAGTTGGACGCGAGCAATACCCGCACCTAACTTTTGTCCAAGGCGATGCAATGAATCTGCCTTTTGCTGATAACGAATTTGACGCAGTCACGATTTCTTTTGGATTGCGCAATGTACAGGATCCAAAGAAAGCATTGTCCGAAATGTACCGAGTTACTAAGCCCGGTGGTCGCCTTGTGGTTTGCGAATTCAGCCACCCAACTTGGTCGCCATTTCGCACGGTTTACATGGAGTATTTGATGAAGGCGCTACCTGCAGTTGCAAACAAAATGTCTAGTAATCCCGATGCATATGTCTATTTGGCAGAATCAATTCGAGCCTGGCCAAATCAAGCCGAACTCAGCAAAGTGATCTTGGCTGCTGGCTGGAGTACTTGCGAATATCGTGATTTGACTGGGGGAATCGTTGCTCTGCATAGGGCAACTAAATAGGTCCAGTTGCTCTGCATAGGGCAACTAAATAGGTCCAGTTGCTCTGCATAGGGCAACCAAATAACGCCCCAAAAGCGACCTGTTAACCACTGGCAAATAAACTAAAGACGCTTAGTGAATTTATTCACAAACGCACAAATGCTGGATTTTTAAAGGGGTTTTCGCCCCTAGGATTGATTAGCGCGAGCGAAAGGTGGCCTAACTGTGGGACAGGGAAACGTATACCTACCCATTTTCTTCTTAGGTCTATTGGCATTTGGTTTTGCAGCTTTTTCAGTTGCCGCTGCTTCATTCACTGGACCAAAAAGATATAACCGAGCCAAAGTTGATGCCTACGAATGTGGCATCCAGCCAGCACAAGCGCAACTTGGCGGCGGTCGGTTTCCAGTCAAGTACTACATCACCGCAATGCTCTTCATTATTTTCGATATTGAAATTGTGTTTCTTTACCCTTGGGCAGTTTCCTTTGATGCACTCGGGCTATTCGGTTTAATTGAAATGATCATTTTTATTCTCACTGTTCTCGTTGCATACGCATTTGTCTGGCGTCGCGGCGGACTTGAGTGGGATTAAGAAGTTAGAGGAAAAAATGGGATTAGAAGAGAAGTTACCAAGTGGCGTGCTACTTACCACGGTAGAGGGCCTAGCAGGTTATGCCCGTAAGAATTCTCTTTGGCCTGCAACATTTGGACTTGCCTGCTGTGCCATCGAAATGATGGCATCCGGTGCAGGACGTTATGACCTAGCGCGTTTTGGTATGGAAGTTTTCCGTGCCTCACCACGACAAGCAGACCTAATGATCGTGGCTGGTCGAGTGAGCCAAAAAATGGCACCAGTGCTTCGCCAAATTTACGATCAAATGCCAGAACCAAAATGGGTACTAGCGATGGGTGCTTGCGCATCCTCCGGTGGAATGTTTAACAACTACGCAATCGTGCAAGGCGTTGATCACGTTGTGCCAGTTGATATTTATTTGCCCGGTTGCCCACCTCGTCCAGAGATGCTTATCGATGCCTTGCTGAAGCTGCACGAACAAATTGGCGACAGCAAGTTGGGTTCGAATCGTAAGCGCGAAATTATTGAGCTTGAAAAAGAAGCGTTACTTGCAACACCAGTTACAGCACAGCGAGGTTTGTTGCGATGAGCAATGAAGTAATTCACAACGGACAACCGTTGCTTGAAGTTACAAGTGCTAGCCAAGGAATGTTTGGGGCATCTGGCTCTGGTGATACTTCTGGCTTCGGTGGACTAACAACTGTCGTACCGGTACCAGCGCCGACTGAACGTCCATACGGCAGCTACTTCGATGAACTTGCCGATGAGTTAGTTGCGGCACTGCCAGATTTTGAATCATCTTGGGAAAAGGCAATTGAAAAAGTTGTAGTGGATCGTGATGAGTTAACACTCCACGTGCGCCCAAGTGAATTAGTTGCGATCGCAAAAACTTTGCGCGATGAACCAGGATTGCGATTTGAACTTTGTCTTGGCGTCAGTGGTGTTCATTACCCAGAACATAAAGATCGCGAATTACATGCGGTCTACCACTTCCGCTCTCTAACCCACAATCGTCGAATCAGACTCGAAGTTTCAGTTCCAGATTCCAATCGACACATTCCTTCGATCATGTCGATTTATCCAACGAATGACTGGCATGAGCGAGAGGCATACGACTTCTTCGGAATCATCTTTGATGGCCATCCACATTTGATCCGCATCATGATGCCGGATGATTGGCAAGGCCATCCGCAACGCAAGGACTATCCACTTGGTGGAGTTCCCGTTGAATACAAGGGTGCAACTATTCCACCTCCTGACATGCGGAGGTCTTACAGCTAATGTCCGATACTTACTCACCAACTTACGAAACTACTGAAGGTCGCGTCCATACCGTTATGGGTCAAGATTGGGATTCAGTACTTGGCGCTGCTGAAGGTGAATCCGAACGAATTGTCGTCAATATGGGTCCACAACACCCATCAACTCACGGTGTTTTGCGTTTGATTTTGGAACTTGAAGGCGAATCCGTAACCGAAGCGCGTTGCGGCATTGGCTATCTACACACTGGCATCGAAAAGAATCTTGAATACCGTACCTGGACTCAGGGCGTAACTTTTGTTACTCGCATGGATTACTTATCTCCATTCTTTAATGAGACTGCGTACTGCTTGGGCGTTGAAAAACTCTTAGGTATCACCGATCAGATTCCAGAACGTGCCCAAGTGATTCGCGTGATGATGATGGAACTGAATCGGGTTTCGTCTCACCTAGTTGCGCTTGCAACCGGCGGTATGGAACTTGGCGCGCTCACTGCAATGATTTTTGGATTCCGCGAACGTGAATCGGTTCTCGACTTGTTTGAACTTGTAACTGGCCTGCGTATGAACAGCGCTTACATCCGACCAGGTGGAGTTGCCCAAGACTTGCCAGCGGGTGCGGAAAAGCAAATCCGCGACACGATCATGGCGTTGCCGCGTCGCATGAAAGATACTGCCGACATGTTGGTAGACAACTCGATTTGGTTAGCCAGAACTCAAGGCATTGGAAAACTAGATCTTGCTGGCTGCATGGCGCTTGGAGTTACTGGACCAGTACTTCGGGCAACTGGATTACCTGCAGACTTGCGTAAGACTTCGCCATACAGTGGTTACGAAAATTACGAGTTTGATGTAATGACTCAGACAACTTCCGATGCTTACGGCCGCTTCCTAATTCGCCTAACTGAAATGGAACAGTCACTAAACATTGTTGAGCAATGTCTAGATCGCTTGCAGCCAGGTCCAGTAATGGTTGAAGACAAGAAGATCGCCTGGCCGGCACAACTATCTATTGGTTCCGATGGCCAAGGAAACTCGCTAGATCACATTCGTCACATCATGGGCGAATCAATGGAAGCTTTGATCCACCACTTCAAGTTGGTAACTGAAGGTTTCCAAGTTCCTACGGGACAGGTTTACAGTGCAGTTGAGTCACCTCGTGGTGAACTTGGCGTGCACATAGTTTCTGACGGAGGAACTCGTCCTTACCGGGTTCACTACCGTGACCCTTCCTTTACAAATCTTCAAGCAGTTGCCGCAATGTGTGAAGGTGGACAGATTGCAGACGTGATCGCAGCGGTGGCTTCGATTGATCCAGTTATGGGAGGCGTTGATCGCTAATGTCGCTTTCTGAATCAACTCGAGTCCAAGCTCGCGAAATCATTTCGAGATATCCACATGCAAGATCAGCTCTGTTACCAATGCTTCACTTAGTTCAAGCTGAAGAAGGTTACGTAAGTGCAGATGGCATTGCACTATGTGCCGAAGAACTTTCATTGACAACTGCCGAAGTTGCAGCAGTTGCCACGTTTTACACCATGTATCACCGCAAGCCAGCTGGCGAATATCACGTTGGTGTTTGCATCAACCCTGGCTGTGGAATTCTTGGCGGCGACG
>JAIOWT010000032.1 GCA_021742025.1 Candidatus Nanopelagicales bacterium | reverse complement strand
TGCTGGCGTTTATGCCGACACCAGTGGTGAAATCTTGGCAGCTGGCTTAACCAAACTTGGATATGAACTTAAAGATCCAATCGTGATCCCAGATAACATTTCCCAGATTCAAGCCGCGATCGAACTTTCACTTGCAAACAATGTCGATCTAATTGTCACAACTGGTGGCACTGGAGTTTCGCCGCACGATGTCACGCCAGAAGCAACTGCGCCACTTATCAAGAAATTGCTTCCTGGGATTCCCGAAGCGTTTCGTGCTCACTCGCGCGAACGCGTCCCAACCACTGATCTATCGCGCGGATTGGCTGGCGTTACCGGATCGTCCTTGATCATTAACCTGCCAGGATCACCAGGTGGAGTGAAGGATGGCCTAGTCATCATTGAGCGATTGGCAGGACATATCCATGACCAGATCGCTGGCGTGGATCACACGCCTACGATTAAGGCATGAACCAACCACTTCGCATCACCACGCGTGCGAGTGATCGGATAAAGCGCAAGCAATTGCGCCGAATGAAATCTTTTGCCACAGGACTCTTACTTGTCTCTGCTGTCATTTATGTTTTCGCAAAACGCGCCGAAGCTGCTGGCGCTGATGAATGGGTAAGTTATGTCCGCGCAGCTGCCGAAGCCGGCATGATCGGTGGCCTGGCTGACTGGTTTGCTGTGACTGCGTTATTTCGCAGACCACTTGGATTACCAATCCCGCACACTGCAATCATTCCAACACGTAAAGATGCGATCGGCGCCAGTCTTGGTGAATTTGTTGGCGACAACTTTTTGTCAGAGGAAGTCGTCCGTAGCAAACTGCAATCAGCACGCATCGCAAATCGACTTGCTAGTTGGCTGAGTAATCCCCAAAATGCCAAACAAGTTACTGATGAGCTTTCTGGTGTGGTGGCTTGGGCAACTTCACTAGGTGATGATGAAGATATCGCTGAAGTAATCGAAGAATCGTTTCGTCGCACGACCGAAAACTTCG
Source organism: Candidatus Nanopelagicales bacterium (assembly GCA_021742025.1). The sequence continues at coordinate 8,048 of JAIOWT010000032.1, read as the reverse complement.
ACATCGCAAAGCCACTAGGAATCTTTTTAATTAAAGCCGTTGAAAATGATGCTCACACGCCAATCGTGGACATGTTGGCAAAGGCAATTCAAGACTGGTTAGAGAACGATCCGGCTCGAGCTAAAGGCTGGATCGACAAACAATTACCCAAGTGGTTACCAGGACTTGGAAAAGATCGAGCTGGCGAATGGCTCTATGAGCGCTTAATCGAATTAAGTAAGGAAGTTCACGAAGATTACGAGCATCCGATTCGCAGGTCTATCGAACGGCTCCTGCATAGGTTTGCGGATCAACTTCAGTCCGACCCAGTAATCATTGAACGAGTTAATGCTGCCAAGATGCGATTGGTTGACCGCCCCGAGGTTCGCCACACCATTTCTGACATTTGGATTTCAACAAAGAAGACTTTGCGTCAAGAAGCCGCAAATCCGGAAAGTGAATTGCGAAGTCGGGTTACTGTTTTGATTTCAAACTTTGGAACTAAAGTTTCAGCAGACCGTGAATTACAAGTCACGATTGATACTGCACTTGAAAACGCGACTACTCATTTAGTCGATAGGTATCGCGACGAAATTGCTGCAGTAATCAGCGACACGGTTGCCCGTTGGGATGCTGGCGATACTGCAAAGAAGATTGAACTTCAGGTCGGTCGAGATCTGCAATTCATCCGAGTCAACGGCACGATCGTGGGCGCGCTGGCCGGAATTGTGATTCATGCGATTGGTGAATTGGTCGTTCGCTAACTAGAAGTAGTTAGTTAAAAGCAGCGCGCTGCAATCGATCATTTATTGCTTGCGCTAGACCTTCGCCAACTGGCGGCACAACATAAATTTTTTCTAGCTTCAAGTCATCGCCGGCTCGCAAGCAGCCATAAAGTTCATGAGCAAATTCTTCAATAGAAGCTGGCGATCCGAGTCGAACTAACCCTGCAGGCGTGGAAACGGTAGCAAGTGCCAGGAACCCAGCTGTTGCCTCAAATTCTGTATCGGTACCGGCTTGAATCAATAGCACTTGGGCGGTGGGGGAATAGTGCGAGTCCAAAGCGCCACTAACTCGTGGTGCATTAGTTGTTTCCTCAGACAGGTCAACACCCGTGATCCGTTTAATGTCCGATGCGGTAATCGCGCCTGGGCGCAGAATTACTGGCTGGGATCCAGTTGCCAACACGATGGTGGATTCAACTCCGACTTGGCAATCGCCACCATCCAAAATCAGATCACCATGCGCAGTCAGGTATTCACCTAAGTCAGCAAACACATGCCTAGCATTAGTTGGAGAAACGTGACCAAATCGATTTGCGCTCGGTGCAACCAAACCTTTAACACCCATAGCTTTTAACTTGCCCAATAATTCTTGAGCTATTGGGTGACTCGGCACCCGAACTGCAACAGTGTCTTGATTGCCAGTAACCAAATCACTGGCAAGTGAAGTTCTAGGGCCAACGATAGTTAACGGTCCAGGCCACACGGCTTTAGTTAAATCAATTGCCCACTGTGGAAGTTGGGCAATCCATTCGTTAACGTCGTCAGCTGACGCAACATGAACTATTAATGGGTGATCCGCAGGTCGATCTTTGGCAGTAAATATCCGTGCAACTGCAGAATCATCTAACGCATTTGCCGCTAGACCGTAAACCGTTTCAGTGGGAATAGCGCATAACTTCCCCGAGGCAAGAGCTGTTACAGCTTGAGAAATGTCCGTAGTGATCATGGCTGAATTTGGTGCAACTGGGGCATTTCCTTCATGAAACTAGCCCCACCAGAAAGCAGTTGCAATGCCTAGATACAAAGTGATTAGTGCAGCGCCTTCAAACCAAGTTGATTGGCCATCAGAAACCACCACGATAGCTATAAATACAGCCATAAACATCACGGCTAGCAGCAGCGGAGAGAGAACCAATGTGAATGTTGCAGCGCCAACAAGTGGAGCCATAAGCGCAATCATTGGAGCAACAATCATGGCTACTTGAACTGGGGATTGCAAAATAATTTGCATGGCATAACTTTGCTGGTTGCGTAGAGCTAGTTGCACACCAGCAAAAGTTTCAACGACGTTACTTGCCAACGCAACAATGATTAACCCTGCAAAAGCCTCGGAAATACCTAAGGTAGACATCGCTGATGGCAACACTTCGACAAACCAACTTGAAACCAAAATCGAGCCAGTTAAGGCAACTAACACCATTAACGCAGCCACATTAAACGGCCACTGTCCGTGTTCGTCAGCTTCACTAGCTGCAACCAAGGCCTCATTCGTGCCAGTAACTGGTGACTCGTGATCAACATGACGAATTGTGTCTGGGATTGAAGCCAAGAAAAGGAAAATCAAAAGCAGCGAAATGATTACCGTGATTTCACGTTCGTATTCAACGGCTGGGGTGTTAAAGCTTGCCGCTAGCGATGGGATAGCAAGTGCGAAAACGGAAAGCGCTAGCAACATACTGAGTTGTCGCGCAGACACTACGTTAAATGATTGACGGCCAAATTTACGGCCACCAACGACGAAGGCAATACCCATAACAAGCAAAATGTTGGCGATTACTGAGCCAACAATTGTGGCTTTAGCAATTTCGTAAAGCCCGGCTTTAAGCGCAAAGAGAATGACAAATATCTCGGGCAAGTTTCCGAGTAATGATTGCAGAAGCCCATTTAGGCCACGACCAATTCGATGGCTGATCGCTTCCACACTTCGCACCACTAAGCGAGCGATCGCGCCCAGGGCAATGGCTGAGGTCAAGAAAGCCAAAACTGGATTACCGTTTGTATTGTTCAAAATTCCAGCAGCAATAGAAACACCGAGCACAATGGCCAAAAGCCTTCGATCGGAGTGACTCAGTACTGCTAATCCATGTGGCCGTTCAACCGTAATAGTTGCGACTTTTTCAGCTTTGATTGCCCGCCGACCGCGAAGGCCCGATCGAGTTATTTTTTCAGACTCGGGCTGGGGATCAACTCTGCGACGTGACATAACTCAAATCTTACCGTTTTTAAGTTAGTGGAAATTATCCCTTGATTTCTGCCGATACATACGCAGATTTCAATGCCTCGATTAATTCGCTTCGTAGTAATTGAGCGCGCTCTGCAAAACCAACTTGTAGTTTTGCAAATTCATTTCTACCAACTTCGGTTTCGACTGGAATTGGAATTACACCAAGATCCGCTAAATCATAAGGAGCTGTTTGCATGTCAACAGTTCTAATGTCCTTAGCTAATGCAAATGCGCTTCGGACAATTTGCGATCCAACGATCGGCGCAAATCGCTGTGCGTATTTATACAAATCCATGTTTGCATGCAGGCAACCTGGTTGCTCAACTTCATTTTTATCGACTGGCGTTAATTGCAAAGGATTAAGGGGCACGGCAATGGGTGTGAAGAATCTAAAGGCGTCAAAGTGAGTGCAACGCAACCCAACTTCATCGATAGTTGCACGAATCTGTTCTTGACTAAGTCGTAATGGCCACTTCTCATGTCTGACCTCTTCAGTTCCAAGAACCATTGCCCATTCGTGCAGACCAAAACAGCCGGATCGAATTGGGCGCTCTTGGGTTTTAGTTAGGAAACTGATCAGGCCAGTAGCTGCTTCTTGATTCTTGGTTAGCCACTCGCGACGAATTCGAATCGCACTATCAACTAACTCGTAAGCACCAGATGGAAACTCCTCTAGGTCGGCTTCATTAGCCACAAGGGCAAACCCAAATCCAGGATGCCAAGTTAGCAACTTGTTGGTGCTGATTGGGTAGTACTCGAACAAGAAGTCATCGACTGGGTGGCTTTCATGTCGGGACCGGCGCTCGAGGCGCGGAGTTATCCACGGCAGCACGATTGCTTGGTGATCCTTACGCAGTCTGTGCCAAACTTCGGCGGGCAATATTTCAGTAGTCATGTGGCTAACTCGCAAAGTCTGCGATCACTTGGCTTCGTCCGTCGATACATTGATCAACCACACTTCGAGCCAAAAGTGCACCAACAACGTTTCCGGTACCGCAATAAGCACCAACTGCCCATACGCCGGGTTGAACTTCTTTCACAATAGGCAACCCAGAGTCGGTGTAGCTAACGATTGCAGCCCAATGATGTTCCACTGGCGCGGTCACACCTATATCTTGCAGTTTGCGTTCTAGATAATCGCGCATCACTTTTGTTGGTTCAACTACGTCAGTTGCTTCTTCGTCTAAAGCAAGATCTCGGCCGCCTCCGATGGCGATTCGACCATCTGGAAGTTGTTGCCAGTAGTCCCAGCCCTGTCGAATGTAAACCGCGTACTTCAACTTAATTTTTGTCTCAGGTTCCGTTGAAATCATTTGCAAGCGAGTTGGCTGCACTAAATCAGAAACTTCAGGAAGCACTTTGCCTAAGTTGCCATCAACTGCGACCACAACATGCTTGGCCTTGATGCTGCCTTGATCAGTTGTGACAAGTCCTGATTCAATCTTGATTGCTGGTGAGTGAGTAAAGATTTGGGCGCCAGCAGCTTGGGCAAGTTTTGCTAACAGCACGGCACGCTTGGCAGGGTGAAACGTTCCATCTGTTGGAATCACGATTCCTACCCCTTGCTCACCTTCATAACTTTCAACTGGAAATCCATCAGATAGCAAGGCATCACGATGGGCGTAAGTATCGGCCAACTCTTCGGCATCGTCACCACGGTTTAGTTCTGCGATGCGCAGGGCACCGATTCGAGATACGGCCTCGGGAGTAGTTGCTTCGATGCGATCCATTTCATCCAGAGTGTGCTGGTAAAGCGCCTTAGCCCGTTCGACGCCAAAATCTTTTCGAACGTTGTGGTGAAAATCTGCAATGCCGGCCAGGAGTAATCCACCATTGCGTCCCGCAGCTCCGGCAGCAATTCGATCGGCATCTATCCCGATCACAGACAAGCCACGTTGTGCTGCGTGCAATAAGGCAGTTAGCCCAGAGCCACCAAGGCCTACAACAACAAGGTCCGCTTCAAGATTCGATGTGAGTTGTGCAAATTCTGGGCGTTCAACGTTGATATCCCAAACGATGCCCATTGCATATCCATTTCAGTTGCAGTTTGAATTAGGTTTTTCATACCTTAGGTAACAGCATAGGAGTATGAGTTCAACCCCAGAAAATCCTGATAAAACCTTGGATGAAAAAGCCAAGAGTTCAGCACGGTTGCGCGCACTGCTTGATGATGTTGAATTAACACCGGAACAAACCAGCGATGATGTTGCGCCGCCTTCCAATCGGGATCGCGAATTACTTGAAGATGTCCCGCCACATCACGGTTAAGAAGACACTACTTAACGACAATATTTATAGCCACCAGTATCTAAGGAAGCAGCGCGATGGTGAATCCTTGATTGGAAGCGCTGCCAGCAATGCTTATCGCCGCTACGGAATCCACTCCAACGATGATCGAGTTACTGGTCGCCCCACCAGAAAACATAGAGCCACCACCTTGACTTGGAATTGCCAAGATCCTGGCACGCGAGGCGATTAAAACCCCATTGTTTAATCCATCGTTGCTCGCGCCGTAAACGTCGATCATATTTCCAACATTTAAGAGCGAACTACTCGTGCTGGCACTTACTGGAATCGAAACCGCAACGTAGTTTTCTGGCAGACCTGAGAGTAATCCAGAGCCAACCAAATCGTTACTACTGATTGGTTGATTAGGCGCAAGTGAGCGCGCCAAAACTCGCCCGACTAAGTCACTTGATTCAGGCTGCAACGAATCCCAAGACGAATCATTTGGAAGTGATTTGGCTGTGAAGTCTGAAGCAGTCAAAGTCCTACCAGCTGCCAGTGATTCCGTGGCAACTAAGACTTTGGTTTGTGAGCCAGGCCCTGGAAGAAAGAGACTAAGGGCGATGAAGGTTCCAAGACCTGCAAGTGAGGCTGCGATTGAGCGGCGATACCTCACAACCAATGGATAGTACTTATAGAGAAATTCAAGGTTTTTCATAGTTGTGCCACGATAAGTCCAAATCCAGATTTCGCGAGTTAATTTGTCCACAGGTACGATTACGGGAGTCGAAAGGAAATCATGCCTACTTATCAATACGTTTGCGGCCAATGCGATGCGCCGCTTGAGGCAGTCCAATCCTTTTCTGACGACGCGCTTACAACTTGTCCAGAATGTAAAGCTGAGGCCTTGAAAAAGGTTTATGGCTCAGTCGGTGTTGTTTTCAAGGGTTCCGGTTTTTACCGAAACGATTCGCGCGGCACGACATCCTCAGCCACGCCGAGTGCAACGGATTCCAGTTCCGCGTCAACACCAGCAACTCCCGCAGCGCCCGCGCCCGCAACAGCGCCAAGTACTCCAAGCCCAAGTGCTTAAGTTTGGACTAGTTGCCGCTCTTGGGGCAGTCATTGGTTCGCTGGCTCGGTTACAAATCTCATACTGGATTCAAACTCCAAGCACGACATCTTTTCCATGGTCAACTTTCATAGTCAATGTCGTTGGCGCATTGCTTATTGGTTTGGTCGCTAGTTCACCAAACATTATGAATAACGAAACTCGTCGCCACTTTGTTGTAACTGGTGTACTCGGGGGTTTCACAACATTTTCGGCAATAGCGGTTGAAACTCTGAATCTTGCGACCACACCGGTTATTTCAATCACGTATGTCATAGCAACGTTTGCAATCGGGGTTGCAGCAACGCACATTGGCAGCATGCTTGGTAATCGCCGATGAACTTGATGCTGTTTATGTTTGCGGCTGCCTTAGGTGGCTTCGTTCGGTTTGCACTTGAGTACTACCTACCGCCGGTAGGTTCATCTGCTTTCCCACGAGCAACTTGGCTGGTAAATGTTGTAGGCGCATTCTTACTAGGAGTTGTTGTTGCCCTACCTGGACACTGGCAAGTAATTCTGGGACTTGGATTTTGCGGTGCGCTAACAACATTTAGTGGTGTGAGTTTGCAGCTGCATCGAAGACTTTCTGCCTCGGCGTACGGGCCAGCATTGATTTACGCGGTGAGCTTGATTTCCAGTGGTGTAATTGCTGCAGGGATCGGAATAGTTTTGGGACGCTATCTATTTAGCTAACGTGAATAACTAGGCTCGGTGTCACGATGACATCAACTAATTCATCATGTGCTTCACTCGGCACTGAATCATCTACTTCGTCATCAAATACCAAGCAAATTCGAACTGGGCCACCTGCAGCATGTAATGGCACCTTGGCCAAGGCCCGGTCGTAGTAACCAGCGCCTCTGCCTAATCGAGTACCGTCTTTGCCGACTCGAAGTGCTGGAATCAGAATCGCACTTGCACTAGATATGTCGATTTCTGCAGGCAATGGTTCAAAAATTCCGAAACTATTTTTTACAAGATCCATGCCGTCAAATCCCCACGATAGGGAATTGCCTGGTTTCATAATCGGCAAGACCACATCTTTTTCGAGCTTGTGCAACTTTGCACGAAGCTGCGCCGTTGGTGGCTCAGTTGCCATGGACACAAAGCAGGTAACGAGTTGGCCTTGGCACAGATTGGCCCAGTCGTGATTTGCGATCGACAATCCAGCAGCAGAAATTTCTGCGCTACTTCGCGCAGCCCGCGCCGAGATAGATTGCTCGCGCACTGTGTCTTTAGAACGACTTACCATTCCTCAACCGTATTGCCAGTAAAGTCTAGGTATGAGCAACAGGGGTGCAATCAATAAAGCCGTAATTCCAGTGGCGGGATTAGGTACGCGTTTTTTGCCAGCCACCAAGGCCACCCCAAAAGAGATGCTGCCAGTTGTAGATAAACCAGCTATCCAATACGTAGTTGAAGAAGCAGTGGCCTCAGGCATAACTGATGTGCTTTTCGTAACCGGTCGAAACAAGGAATCCTTAGAAAACCATTTTGATCGATCGCCAAGCTTGGAACAAACTTTAGCTGATCGCGGAGCTTTTGAAATGCAAAGCAAAATTTCAGGCTTAGCTGAATTAGCCGCCATGCATTACGTACGGCAAGGAGTCCCGATGGGATTAGGCCACGCGGTAAGCATGGCAAAAGAACATGTAAGCAATCAGCCATTTGCGGTTTTACTCGGTGACGATTTAGTCGATGAAAAAACTCCGATCCTGCCAGA
>JAIOWT010000002.1 GCA_021742025.1 Candidatus Nanopelagicales bacterium | reverse complement strand
CGGTGATTGGACCAGGTTCAACGAGACCAAGCTGGATCAAGTTTTGTAGAAAATTCTCAGTTGAGTGCAAGTCGTGGCCCTCGCTAACCAATCGACTACAGATATCAGAAACCGAATGTGCCCCAGTCAAAAGCTTTCCCAGAGTTCTACCAACTTGTTGGTCAACAACTACAGCTGAATTTGGATTGATACCAATTTGAATTTGAGATGGACTGCGTTTATACAGTCGCACACCTGGAGCCAGCTTTGGATTGGAATTTTTCATTCCTGAAGTTTGCAGAAAGAATCTTGTGTACAAAATCAACATTCCACAAACCCTTTGTGTTACTTTCCATTTCACTTTCTGTACCCAATTTGTTTGCTTACTTGAGCGCGGTAACTGTGGACTCAGACATAACGGCCATGGGGATAAAACTATTTTCTTTCCACATTCCGTGGATAACATAATGCCTGATTAAGCCCCATATTCACACGATCACAATCGAGCTATCCCCAAGTTGTTAACCAGTAATCCCCAGGTAATTGGGCACATATCCCCAGTTAATCCCCAGCCTTGTCCACAGCAAAATTCAAGAGTTGTTAATTTACGTTGCATTAGTACGTTACTTGCGCGTACGTTTCACTAGTTGAAGCTCTCGAGATAACGAGCCGACATTCGCAAGGGGAAGGCGAATGTTTGAGCACGCGGCTCGAGAGCTTCATCTTTTTTGGCAGCCTCCTGGACTAGCCTTAAGTTTTGTGACCAGTCAAAATCAGCCCTCGCTCTTTGATTCCGAAGATTCTGCAAGCGCCGAATTCACAAATGAGTCCGTGGAGTTTGTTTACCAGCGAACTGATTTAACAAAAGTTGAAGTAAAGCGCAGCAAACGGGCAAAGCGAAATGTAACTGCTTATCGTGACAATGATAAAACTGTAGTGACAGTGCCAACCAGAATGGCAAAGCGTGATGTGGACGCCTACGTTACTGAGTTAGTGAATCGCCTCGATGACCGTGATGAGCGCACTAGCTCGCAGAAATCCCTCGAGCAAAGGGCGCGATCGCTTTCACTCAAGTATTTGGGGCAAGACCTTTTGGAAACCCATAAAGTCCCAGTAAAGATTCGTTGGGTCACCAATCAAAATTCCCGTTGGGGTTCTTGCACGCCAGATGAAGGGACGATCCGTCTTTCGCATCGCATGCAGCGGATGCCGAGTTATGTGATTGATTCAGTAATTGTTCATGAGTTAATTCATTTGTTAGTTACTGATCACAGCCCAGCATTTTATGCATTGATGAACAAGTATCCAGATCACGAAAAAGCAAAAGCGTATCTGGATGGTTACTCACATGCGCAACAGTTTTTAAAGCCTGAGTAGCGCAAAACTTAAGAATCGGTTTTGGGATCTTCTTTGGAAGATTCGATTGCCTTGTTTAGTTCTGCCATTAGATCCTCGGTACCAGCGGAAATAAAAGCATCAATGTCATCGATGTCAGAGTCTCTTGGAAGTAAGTCAGGGTGAGACCACAAGGCATCCCTGGCAGCAATACCTTGGGTATCAGCCAGACGTTGCCATAAGGCAGCCGCTTCTCGCATCCGACGCGGACGCATTTCAAGTCCGATCAATCCGCCAAAAACTTTCTCGGCAGGCCCGCCGGCTGCTCGGCGTCGCCTAAACACTTCCTCAAGTGCCCCAGCCGATTGCAGGCGAGTGCCAGCGGCTTGAGTAACCACGACAGTGACCCAGCCTTCAATCAGGGCTAACAGCAGCTCTATGCGGGTTAGAGCTGCAACTTGTTCGGGGGTTTGGGTTGGCTCGAATAGCGAGGAGGTCATCATGTTGTTGATGCTGTCGGGATTTGTTGGATCAATTTGAGTCATGGCTTCTTCGATTGCGCTGGTGTCAATTTTGACTCCGCGGGCGTAGTCAGAAATAGCGGCCATAAGTTGGGACTGAATCCAAGGGGCTGCGGTAAACAGTCGTTGGTGCGCAAGTTCGCGAAGTGTTATGTAAAGCCTGGCTTCCGATTCATCGATGGAAAGTCCTCTAATGAATTCATTCGCGTTGGAAATCACTAGGCCTGGCTTACCTGAGGCATTTAATGGAATACCAACATCAGAATTACTCAAAACTTCAGTTGTCATTTGTCCAAGGGCTTGACCGAATTGGGTGCCGAACATAGTTGCGCCCATGGACTTTGCCATCGCCATTAGCGGACCAGTGATTGCAGCAAAGTCAGGGGAGGCCAAAGTTTCTCGAAGGTTGGCTGCAACTTCGTCGGGAAGGCTTGAAAGCAATTCCTCTGGAATATTGATAGTTCCTGCATCGTTACCTGACGGGAGCATTCCAGTCATGACACCTGCCATGGCATCTGCAACTGGTTGCACGACTACTTTCCAAGAATCAAAGGTAGAAGCCAGCCATTGCGTGCGCGTTACGCCATTGATGGTGTGACCAGCACTTGGAATCGTGGTGGCATCGTTAAGCCATAAGTCGGCTAAGTCAGCAGCTGATCGGAGCTTGTCGTTGTCGGACTCGTAGATCGCGGGATCCCCAGCTTTACTTAGCGCTTGATCAGATGCAGTGTGAGCGCTTGTCCAGTTAACTGAGCCACCTGATGGATCTCCACCATTTCGCAGCATGCGACCCATGTTCTCGAGCATGTCGGCTAACTCGTTGTTATCGTCGCCACCAGGGGCGAATCCAAACGGCATAGTCACGTTTCCTGCTTATCTTCTTGCTCTGGAGTAGTTTGCTCTGAAGTTGTTTGCTCTGTGGTACTTGTCGGTCGATTACAAGGTTATGCCCAGCATTGGCCACAACGAATCATTTTGGATCTAGCCCAGGGCGAACAGCCGAAGTATTCCCGTACGCTGTAAGTCTAGAAACCTAAATTTTCCTGTAGAAATGACAATCGCATGCGACCAAATTTAAAGCCCACGCTTACGTGGTCACTTTTGATTTTGCTTGGCGCTGCGATGTTCATTCCGGTCCCTTATGTCATGACCTCACCTGGGCCAGTATTTAACACGATCGGCGAAGTCCAAGACATTGAACTGATTTCAATTTCTGGAACGCAGACTTACCCAACAGAGGGTGAGCTCGACATGACAACCGTTAGTGAGTACGGCGGTCCGCAACAAGGTTTAGATATGTTTCAAGCCATATGGGGATGGATCGATCCAGATCGGCGAGTAGTGCCTCGCGAATCGGTTTACCCAGAAGGTGAAACTGAGGAAGAAAACAATGCAAGAAGTATTGAAGCATTTAGTACTTCGCAAAGCTATGCAATCGCTGCTGCAATGAGTTATCTTGAGAAACCGGTAATCGAGAAAGTAGTTGTTACCAGCGTGGGTCTTGATACCCCTGCTCAAAACAAACTTCGGGCAGGAGATGAAATTCTTGCAGTTGATGGGGTTCCAATGAAAACCCCAGAGCAAGTTGTTGATGCGGTTCGATCAAAACCGATCGGAACAGATTTAACTTTCTCGGTGGTGCGCAAGGATTCCAAACTCGATGTTGTTGTCACATCGGGCACCCGCGAGGATGATCCTGAAACCGATCAAGACGAATCCACGTTTCCATACATCGGAATTGGAATCGACACTGATTACTCAGCGGAATTTGAAATTGAATTTGGTGTAACAGGTGTCGGTGGACCAAGCGCGGGCACGATGTTTGCCATTGGAATCATCGACAAGTTAACGCCTGGCGCATTGACTCAAGGCAAGATTATTGCTGGCACCGGAACAATCGATCCAGATGGAAACGTCGGTGACATCGGCGGAATTCAACAGAAGTTGATTGGAGCCCGCGATGCTGGAGCCGTGCTGTTTCTCGCACCAGAGGGCAATTGTGATGAAGTCATCGGTCACATCCCAAATGGACTAACTGTGGCAGCCGTAGCAACGCTCGAAGACGCAATGGATGAAATCGAGTCGTTTAACGCAGGTGAAACTGTAACCCCCTGCGTGAAATAGAATTTATAAATCATTAGGAAAGTGAGTAAATCATGAACGAAATTTCAGCCATCGAATTGCTAGCAATTTACAAAACTGTGTCAATTATTGATGTTCGTGAACATGATGAATATGTGTCAGGACACATTCCAGGTGCAGTTCACATTCCACTTTCAACAATTCCGGTTCGTCAAAATGAAATCGATAAGTCAAAAACCCACTACCTTATTTGTGAAGTCGGCGGGAGATCCGGACAAGCTGGAAGATTCTTGGAAGATCAAGGATTTAACGTAGTAAACGTTGCCGGCGGCACTGGAGCACTTCGCCAAATCGGAACACCGCTAAATATCGGCGAAGCTCCCTAGGCACTCGAAAAGCCCTACTCCGCAAAAGTTGACGCAACTGCGTCATTGAGTCGAGTAACAAGATTTGTTGCAACCGCGACAGCGTCGGCCGAATCATGGGTTCGGTATCGCAAGGCATTTAGGTTTTGTCCGCTGCGCAATACCGCACTGACTATTCGTACATCTCGACGATCTGGATGATCTGATGCTGCTTGAACCAATGCGGAATCGTCATTAGAAGGTAAATCTGATTCAGCCGATGGTGGCAGAACGATTCGCTCCAGAACCACAATTGCCCCAGCTACATCTTCCGGCCATGCAATCGTGCCTAAAAGTTCATCGAGTTCGAGGGTGTCTTCTAATTCTTGCTCAACCGAGGTAAGTGGCATCTCGGCACTGATTCCCAGTTCATCTACCAAATCCGGGTTGGCCGAAATCAGGCTTGCCGTAGGAACTAAGGCAAACAGGCGAACTGGCTGATCCCAACCGGCACTGGCGACGTGATCTTCAACCTCTCGAACGAGGGGCTCTAGGTTTGAGGAAAAATCCATAGGGTAAGTCTGTCGTATGTGGTTGGCGATATTTCAACGTAAGGTATTTAAGTGAGCATAAATCTAGAACGTCCTCGTCGTAGTCCTCTTGGAATAACGCTTTCGGTTCTTGCCGGCCTTTTTGTCGCGTTTTCGATATTCGCCGGTTTTTACACCGACTGGCAGTGGTACGGATCAGTTGGCCGCACAGATGTTTACACTCAGCAGCTAACGATCAGAGCCGTTCTGTTCTTTGGATTTGCAACTTTGACTGCACTTAGTATCTGGGGAGCAGCTACCCTGGCGCATCGCGCCCGCCCAATTAACTTGCCAGCAACGCCAGAGGAATTTGCGCTTCAGAAGTATCGGGAAAGTCTGGATCCATTTCGCCGCTTAGTTTTTATCGTCGGTCCAATTGTGTTTGGTGTTTTAACTGGTCTATCGGCCTCGAGTCAATGGAAAACCTTTATGTTGTGGAGCAATTCGACTCCATTTGGCCAAACGGATCCACAATTTGGCCTAGACATTTCGTTCTATGCATTTGAACTTCCGTTTCTTCGATTCTTCTTAGGATTCGGATTTACGATTCTCATTGTTTCGTTGATTGTGAATGTCGTCATTCACTATATCTACGGGGGATTAAGAACGAGCATTTCGCAGTCAACAGATTATGCTCGCCGCCACTTGATGTTTTTCTTGGGCACGCTTGCTTTGCTCAAGGCCGGGGCGTACTCAATTGATAAGTATTCATTAGCAACAAAATCTGATGCTCTAATTACTGGACTAAAGTACACCGACGTAAATGCGGTAGTACCAGCTAAAACGATTCTTACTTACATTGCGCTAGCGACTGCAATCTTGTTCTTTGTTTCTATCTTCAGAAAGGGCTGGTCACTACCGTTTATCGCTTTTGGAGCGATGCTGGGTGCCTCCTTTGTGATTGGTGGCTTGTATCCAGCGTTTGTCCAGCAATTCCAAGTTAAGCCTTCTGAACTGCAACGTGAAGCACCTTACATTCAACGAAACATTGATTCGACGTTGGCTTCTTACGGACTTGAAGACGTTAAGTTCTCGGAATACGCAGCCATTGATAATCCATCCCTAGCATCATTGGCCGAAGACGCTGGAACACTTTCAAACATTCGATTACTTGATCCTGCACTGAACTCACCAACATTTAGCCAGCTGCAACAGATTCGCGGCTTCTATGCGTTCCCAGACACCCTTGATGTTGATCGGTACCTTATCGACGGAGTTAAGCGTGGAACTGTAATTGCAGTTCGTGAAGTAAATCTTGAAGGCCTTGCTGATGACCAACGAAATTGGTTTAACGACCACATGGTGTTTACCCATGGTTATGGTGTCGTAGCTGCTTATGAAAACACCTCTGAGGCAGACGGCGCTCCTAAGTTTGCGGAAAGCAACATTCCGCCATCGGGCAAACTAGATATTGATCAACCTCGGGTTTACTTCGGTGAGCAATCTCCGGCGTATTCAATTGTTGGCAGTGACGGCAGCCAGCCACCTCTAGAACTTGATTTCCCGGATGACAAGAGTGCTAACGGCCAGACTAATAACACTTACTCAGGTTCTGGCGGTGTTGCGATTGGAAACATGATTCAGCGCGCAATTTTTGCTTTGAATTACCAAGAAACAAACATCTTGCTATCAAATCAGATTGGCCCAGAGTCAAAGATTCTTTACGATCGTGATCCAAAGACTCGTGTTGCAAAGGTAGCTCCATGGCTAACCCTTGATGGTGACCCGTACCCTGCCGTAGTTGATGGCAAGGTGCAATGGATCGTTGATGGTTACACGACTACGAATGAATTCCCATACGCAGCTCGTATCTCGTTGCGTGATGCGACTGCAGATTCCGTGAATACTCAGTTTGAATCCATTCCACTTAGTGCTGGAAACATCACCTACATTCGCAATGCCGTGAAGGCAACTGTGGATGCATATGACGGAACCGTAAATGTCTATGCCTGGGATGAAAAAGATCCAATCCTACAAACTTGGAGCAAGGCATTCCCTGGCGTAGTTCAGCCAAAGTCTGCAATTCCTGCTGGAGTTTTGGATCACATTCGTTACCCAGAAGATATGTTCAAGGTGCAGCGAGACGTTTTAGCTAAGTATCACGTTGGAGACCCACAGGCGTTTTACTCTGGCCAGGATTTCTGGATTGTGCCAGAAGATCCAACTAAGCCAACCGTTGGTCAAGCACAGCCTCCGTATTACTTAACGCTGCAGATGCCGGATCAAGAGGCACCAACATTTTCGTTAACAACTACATACGCGCCAACGAAGCGTCAAACTCTGGCCGCGTTCATGTCAGTTAACGCGGATGCTGGCGATGACTATGGAACGATTCGAGTTTTGCAATTGCCTCGAAATACAACTATCCCTGGTCCACGACAAGTACAGAACAACTTCGAATCTGACCCTGAAGTTGCAAAGCAACTTTCGTTGTTGCGAAGTGGTGGTTCAGACGTAGTACTTGGTAACTTGCTTTCGCTACCAGTCGGTGGCGGATTGCTTTACTTCGAACCGGTCTACGTTCGAGCATCACAAGGTGGCGGCTATCCATTGCTTCGCAAGGTGCTTGTGTCCTTTGGATCTAAGGTCGCTTTTGAAGATGATTTGGAAACGGCCCTAAAGAAGGTATTCACTGGGCAAACTACGATCCCAGTTGACCCGACTGATCCGGAAGCTCCTGCGGCACCTGTCACAACACCAGAACAAGATCTGGCAAAGGCAATTATCGACGCTAACAAGGCCTATAACGATGGGGTAGCGGCACTGGCTGCTGGAGACTTCGCGGCTTATGGTGAGGCGCAGGATCGACTTTCTGAGGCTCTAGATCGCGCTACGACTGCGGGTAGTCAGATTGCAGGGGAGAGTCTGGCAATCACGCCTACGCCATCTCCAGTAGCGACTCCGGCACCATCACCAACTCAATCAACAAGTTAGCGATTTGGTTGGGCTGGAAACCTCGCGTATCCTTAACAAACCGACGCGGGGTGGAGCAGCTCGGTAGCTCGCTGGGCTCATAACCCAGAGGTCACAGGTTCAAATCCTGTCCCCGCTACTAACGAAAAATGAGAGTCCTCCGGGACGCTCATTTTTGGTTTCTAGCGGCACTCGGATTTGGGAGGAGGATCGCCATAGGCGATCCGACGGTTCCTGTCCCCGCTACTAAAAAGAAAAGACACCTTCGGGTGTCTTTTCTTTTTATCTAAGTAAGTGAGCCAGGATTTGGGACGAGTCCTCTAATCACTCAAAATTTCGGTGATCTTCTCGGCATCGCGCAGAATAGAACCACCAATCAACATAGGTTGAGTCTCGTCCAAACTCCGGAGTTCCTTGATGGCTTTCTTGCGCTGGTCTTGCCAATCTTCTAGATCCTCATGTGCAACATCGGCAGGAGAATCCTCAGCTAATTCAGCTTGATCAGAGATAACTTCAGCAGTAGCACTTAGGACTCCAGCCAATGCGGCAGCCAGCAGAGCGGGCAACTGCTGCGAACTGCCAGAAGTAAGTACAAGTTCACGGCAGATGTTCAAGACAGTGTCAGCCGTAGCTTCAGTCAATTCGATTTGCTCGACAACTGCTTTTGCTTCGGTGTAATCGATAGCCGGTGACCAAGCAGAACCAGCCAAAGCTGACTCAGCATTGGCTTTGATTTCATCAATCTCATTTGAGATGAATTCAGCACGGGCCAGCCAGCGACTTGCGATCTTTGGATCAACCGTGCCGTCGTTTTCGGTAAGGGCTTTAGCGATCGCGTGAAGTAATGCCGACATCGCAAACGATTGTTCAATTCCAGCCTTTAGGGCACGGTCTTGTGGCGAGCCTTTTCGCACGAAGTATGAAGCAAATGTGGCGAGGGCTGCTCCAAGCAACACACCGAAAAAGCGTTGCTCAATGGTGCTCGCAGTAACGTTGGGACCAACGACCAAAATCACAGTGACAGCGATCGCGATCGCACCTTCTTCACCAAGCTTTAGTAAGCGCGCAGTAACAAAGCAAGTAAAAATTGCAAGCATTACGACTACAGAGTTAAAGCCAATCAACTTCATGGCAGCAAAGGCAACCGTGCCACCAATAACTACACCAAGAATTTGCAGGAAACTTTCTTGAATTGAGTCATGAAAAGTGTGCCGAACCGAAACGATCGCTGTAATTGCTGCTGAAACCCCAGAAACCATTGGCAGATTAGCGCCGATGAAGTAGGCCAGAGTGCCCGCAATGGTCGTCAGTGTTGCCAGACGAAAATATGGCGCATTAATTATGTCGACGAGTGTGACTTTTTCACCAGCAACATTTCGTGGTGTAAAGAAATCCGTAACCCGGGACATAGCGTGCTTTCTGTTTGGCTCAAAACAATTCTACCTCGGATTAGCCATTGAGAATTAAAGAAAGTTAAAAGGTTATGGTCGCAATGTCATGATCAGAAATAGCATCAACCGTGACACGCATTCCGTCGGATAGTTGGTCGTATTCAGCTTGTTCCAGTTCAACTATTGGCAGGCTTATTCCATAAATTTCAGCCGAGACCAATGCCCCAATTACCAAAATGGTGTCGCATTGCAACATCACAATCGCAAGTGGTCCATCACCAGTTCTAATTAACTCCGCCAGAACAGCGGTAGCAGAACTAGATCCCCGCCCAGAAGGCATTACTAAGACTTTGTTAGTCATTTTGGCCTTGTGCTGGGCATGATGGACATCGATTATTTCCCCGTGGTGATCCACACCTCCCCAGAATGAAACTGGTTCAGTCAGCAGTAGAACTTCGCCTTCGGCATTTCCAGGATGAGAAACTTTTCCGGATAAAACGGTTGCCATGTTTACGCCCACAAACTTTCATCTCGCACGACTTTGCCAGCTCGAGCTGAGGCCACACATTCGGAAAGACTTCCCAGTACCGTATCGATACCTAAGTTGCCTGGTGCGTACCACGCCCACTTACCTGAATTGGTCATGACGTTTCGAACATTTCGATTCAAGACTGGAGTCACATAAGTACAGGTGTCGGTCACTACCCGTCCTCCGGCATTTAAGAAAACATCGAGATAGCCCAGCTCCTTGGAACGTGCCATCACATCCCGGCTCGTTGATATGTAGAAGTCAATTTGGTCGGCAAACTTAGGTCCATCACCAATAACTTCGGATAAGGCTCTGAATTCATCGACAGAAAAGTGGGGAGTACCAAGGCTTACGGCATCGAGTTTGTCACTTGATGTTGTGCTTAGTGAATCTCTTGCTTCCCGAACATCTGCCGCAGTCATCTTTAGGTACTCAGCATTTGGCGCGACTATTACCTCAAGAGTCGGCGCTTCGGGAGTGATTCCAACGACATGGAATAGTCCAACTCCACCAGCGGAGGCACTGGTTGCCCCCATACCTTTTAGGCGGTCTTCAGTAACGCCACCATCGGCAAGGTCACCGGGTAGGCCAACCATGACGGCAACCCGAGTTCCAGCCCGATTACCAAGAAGTACACCCAAGGCAGCCCACGCAGCATCTTCAGAAAAAACTTTTGCATCGATCTCGGAAAAATCTAAAACTAAAACGGCCTTTCGGGCTTCGTCGTGATGCAATCCACCGAATGGAACTCGGCCAGTAACTGCAGCTGATAAATCTAGGAAATCGCCATAGCGATCTGATCGAGCCCCAAGAACTGAATTAACAAATGCGATGGCATTCGACTCAGCCCAGGCAACGTGACTTCCAAAAGTTGGGCGATGTCCTGCTTGATATGGCGCACATGACCAAGTTGGCTCACAGCCAAGTGCCATGTGGGCATCCATCAATCGACGGCCGTGTGACATTAATGTTTCATCACCATGCACCAAATTAGGATGTAAAAGATCAAGTGAGCCAACGTTGGTCGTAGTTTTAACTTTTACTTTGCCGCCAAGTGCAACTAGTTTTTCAGTGAAATCTAGGCCAGCCTCACCGTGATACAAAGTTCCATCAGCGTGCACTGATTCAATCTCAATCAATTTTTCGGCGCCATTGGCTCGGGCGACTCCGACTATGATCCGCATGCACATTGCAACTGCCGGACCGTCAGCGCCATCTAGCATTGCTTGCTCTTCGTTGGTGAGTTTTAAAGAATGCGAGCCCGATGACATGAATTGTTCTCCAGAAATAACTAGTTCCTAAAACCTTACAGTCAAGGCCCTAGGAACTAGTAACAATTAAAGATTTAGCGGCGATGAATTGGTTCATCAAACCAGTGACGGGCTGCGGCGAGTAATTCGCCATCACTCATTGCTGGGACATTTATATCAAGTGACCCAACAATCTTGTTTGCCACATTGGCATGGTGTCTTTCAAGATGTTGAATCAGTTTCAGAACTGCGTTGCTCTTGCCAGTTCCATGCCCAACCAGAAGGATCTCTCCGGCTGGTTCAAGAATTCTAGAGACTTCTTCGTAGTAGGCCTTGTCGGCTTTGTCGCTTTCGTGACCAGTATGGTGTTGGGCCTCGCGCACATGAATATTTCGGGGCACAGGTGGATGGATCAGTTCGGGCTTGGTGCCCTTCCCTGCATTTGTAAGCCAGACCTTAGTTTCATTACGTTCTACAACTGCGACAACTAGGCGGTTGGTTAGATCTTCGCTCATCATTATCTCCCTACTTATTACTAAGAGCGTACGCCCAATTCGCAACAAAAAAATCAGAGATTTATTAGCTAAATCTTGTATGAAAGCAAACCGTTAATTGACCTGCACGAGTCGCTGGAAGAGAATATGTGAGTTAAGTTGAAGTTATGAATCAAACCGCGTTCAAGAATTTTCCTAAAGTACTAGCTATAGTTGCAATCGCAGCGTTTTCCCTTTCGGCTTGCTCGAACAGCAGCAACTCTGCGCCAGCAAATTCGCAAAGTGCGGACGGCATGATGGGAAGCGCAATGCCAGACACCGCGTCCTCGTTATCAGCGGCTGACATCATGTTTTTGCAAATGATGATCCCACATCACGAACAGGCAATTGAAATGTCAAAACTTGCAACTACAAACACAAAGAATCCTGAAGTTTTAGATCTAGCCGCCCGAATTGAGGCTGCACAGCAACCTGAGATTGATCTTATGAACAAGTTACTCTCTGACGCTGGACAGTCAGTTATGCCAGGTCACAACATGGGTCACGGTATGGGTGACAACGGCATGATGGATGAGGCCGACATGGACACCCTTGCCGCTGCAAAAGATTCGGCATTCGATGTGCTGTATTTAACGGGCATGATTGCACATCATGATGGCGCAATTGCAATGGCAGGAGAAGTAGCAGAAAGTTCAAATTCAGTGGTAAATACTCTGGCGAAAAACATAGTTTCGTCTCAGGCCGTTGAAATTGCGGAGATGACTAAGTTGCTTGCTGCCGCTTCCTAAGAATGCGACAGAATGGCCTTATGACTTTGCCTACGCCCATCATTTTGGATTGCGATCCAGGGCATGATGACGCGATGGCAATCCTGCTGGCGGCAGCCAATCCTGCAGTTGAACTTCTGGGAATAACTACAGTTTCAGGAAATGGTTCTCTGGATAAAGTCACATACAACGCCCAGCGGGTTTGTGCTCTAGCCAACATCGTCGTTCCAATTGCTAAGGGTGCCAATGATCCAATGGCAGGCAAAGCAAGTGCGGCGCCAACAATCCATGGCGTGAGCGCACTTGATGGAGCTGAACTACCTGAACCAGCATTCGAACTAAGTTCTTTCACTGCTGTTGAACTAATCGCTGACTTGGTTATTAATTGCGATCAAAAAGTAACTTTGATTCCTACCGGCCCACTCACAAATATTGCAATGTTTCTGCAAAAACATCCAGAATTACACGATCGCATCGAACATATTTCGTTTATGGGTGGCAGTACTGAACGCGGGAATTGGACTCCATACGCTGAATTCAATATTTGGGCTGATCCAGAAGCTGCAGATGTTGTACTCCGAAGTGGTTTGCCACTGATCATGTCTGGTCTGAACATTACTCATCAGGCTTTAGCTACTCCTGAAATTTTGGATCGAATGTCAGCCCTTGATACCAATCTTGCCCACACAATTGTTGACTTACTCAAGTTCTTTGCTGATACCTACCGCGACGTTTTCGCGATGCCAGATCCTCCGGTTCACGATCCGGTCGCGTTAGCAATCATCATTGACATGTCAGTTGCAAAACTTGTTTCAGCACCAGTTTCAGTTGAGTTAAGCGGTGAACTTACCCGAGGCGCTACGGTAGTCGATTTGCATGGCATAACTGGCCAAACCGCGAATGTTGACGTAGCAATGGAATTAGATGTCGATAAATTCTGGAACATGTTGATCGACGCGATTGATGTATTGGGAACCTGAAGTTCTGCGCCGATAGAGTTAAGTCGTGACGCCACGCCAGCTAAATATGTATTTCTGGACATTCATGTTCTGGGGACTTTCATTTGTTTGGCTCACTAAGGTCGTTGAAACCTTCGGCTGGGTTGGTGGTGTAAGTTTTCGCGCATTTGCAGCAGTTTTGATCCTTTTGATTTTGGCAAAGGTAATGAAAGTTGCACTTACTTACGATGTAAATGACACTAAGCACTTTGCGATTTTGGGAGCCACTTCGGTTGCTATGAATCTTGGCGGCATGACTTATGCACTTTCAAAACTCGGAACTGCACTTACCGCCATCTTGGTTACAACAATTCCGCTCTACAGTGCGTTAATCGAAAGAGTTTGGGGTAAAGCCAAACACACCAAGCTGATGATTTTAGGATTATGGATTGGTTTTGGGGGAGTCGTAATTCTTATCGGACTCTCATCACAAGCACTAGACATTGACTTCTTGCTCGGATTCATAGGATCAACTATCGCCTCGTTCGGGTTTGCACTCGGTGGGAATTATTCCAAAGTCAAAGCCCAGCACATCGGTGCCTGGGAGCAAACTATCGGCACTTTTACCTTCGGCGGGCTTTACCTACTGCCAATCATGTTCTTAGTTCCGATTGTTAAGACTCCAACTTTTGCATCTTTTGGCTGGCTGTTTTTACTTGCAGCCACCGCAAGTTCACTTGCTTACATCCTGTACTTCCGATTGGTTGCTGAAATCGGGGCAACAAAGGCGCTAACGACTGAATTCATGGTTCCGGTAGTAGCGGTAATCGTTGGTGCAGTTTTCTTGGGCGAGAACGTTACTGTGACGGACTTGATTGGCGCAGCATGCATCTTGCTTGGTAGCTCTTTGGTTCTGGGACTACTGCCATTGCGACGTAACACCGAATCGATTGCTTCGTAAGTGTCCGCAAAGAAGACTCCTAAGCGTTATGGCTGGAACACTCCAGTAACTGCCATTGGTCCGCAAGGCGGAGCAATGCTGCGAAACATAAAAACCATAACTTCGGATCCTCTTACGTATCTTGAATTAACTTGGGCGGAATTCGGGGACGTAGTTCAGTTTCCAATTCCCAAACCAGCAACATATTTAGTCAGTTCCCCTGAGGGGGCACGAGAAGTTCTAGTAAACCAACACAATGAAACTTCTAAACGCACTTTGCAATACAACAATCTTTCGCTTGTTACTGGCGACGGCTTACTAACTGCTGACACCCAGGCTTGGCGGCCACGTCGAAGAATGTTGCAGCCCGCATTCCACAAAGAAATGATTGCCCTGTCCGAGCACCACATCGAAGCGGGTCTAGCAAAACTTGATAACCAGTGGAGGCCGCTTACATCAGATGGCTCAGCAATAATTGACATTGATCACGCGATGATGAGCTTGGCACTTGAGATAACTTGTGGCGCCCTATTTGGAATTGAAGTAGACGACGACGTTGACGAGATTACTTCTGCCACGCTAACTGCGCTACATGGCGTGGTCGCGCGGGCCCGAAACCCGATAGCTCTGCCACTGTTTTTCCCAACACCTGCAAATCTAAAAATGAAACGCGCTGTCAAACGCCTTGATAAAGCGGTAGATGCAATTTTAGTTTCTCGGGGATTGAATAAACTTCCAGACCAAGCGCCAATTCGGGACATGCTTGACGTCTTGCTTGATCCAGACTTGGAAACTCCATTAACTAAGAAGCAAATTCGAGACGAGATCACAACCTTCATTGTTGCTGGGCACGAAACCGTCGCGAGTGCACTTACATGGGCTTGGCATTTGCTAGTAACAAATCCCGATGAATTGCAAAAACTTAAGGAAGATCCGAAGCGAGCTCAACTCGTATTCGATGAATCATTGCGCTTGTATCCGCCAGCGTGGGTGATAACTCGCCGAACTATGAATGACATAACGGTTGATGATGTTTTGATCCCGGCCAATTCACTTGTGATCGTGAGTCCATGGTTAGTACATCGAAACCCAAAGGCTTGGGCGAACCCTAATTCGTTTATCCCAGATCGCTTCCAGAATGGCGTACCGCAAGTTGGCTACATCCCATTTGGTGCAGGCGCGCGCTTATGTATTGGAAAAGAAATGGCGCGACTTGAAGGTTCACAAATTCTGGCTCACATCGCAACGACATGGAACATTGAAGCGATACACACTTCGCCAGTTCCAATTGATGCTTCGGTAACTTTGCGACCAGTATCGGGTATGCCAGTAAGAATCTCTCGATTACTTGATTAGTTCAAGAACTACTTCGTGAAGTAAACCATTCGTTGTTACTGCATGACCAGCGATCAATGGATCCTGCCCATTGGCGCCAGTAACGTTCCCACCTGAAGCCAGCACAATCGCTATGAAAGCAGCCATGTCGTAACTCTGCAGCTCAGGTTCAATTGCAATATCGACTGCACCCTCAGCCACAAGCAAGTGTGACCAAAAATCACCGTAACCGCGACTTCGCCAAACGTTAGAGGTAACGCGAGATAGCACATTGGAACCAAGTGCTTCCCAGCCGACAGAATCAGAGAAGGAAAACGAAGCATCTGCTAAATCTCGAACTGCCGAAACATTGATCGAGCGAATTGAACCATCCACATCTTGAGTGAACGCGCCATCCTCAGGACTAGCCCACCATCGTCGCCCCATTGCTGGTGCCGAAACTACTCCAACTTCAGGTTTGCCATCAACTGCTAGTGCAATCAAGGTTGCCCAAACTGGAACACCGCGAACATAGTTCTTGGTTGCATCGATTGGATCAATGATCCAAGTTCGAGACGCAGCTTCATTGGTATTTGGAAACTCTTCACCAATCACGCCGTCACTTGGACGCTTGCTGGCAAGCAACTCACGCAATGTCGTTTCAACTGCGCGGTCTGCTTCAGTGACGGGAGTGAAGTCAGGTTTTGTTTCAATACTCAGATCAAGCGCTCGATATCGAGACATGGCTAGCTGGTCTGCAATTACAGCCATTTCCAGTGCTAATTCAAGATCAGAGTTCATGACTTCACGCTACTGGGTTGGGCAGAGAGAAAGAAGCGACACTGCTAATGCGATGACAACTTGTTTTAGCTAGAAGGAGTTTGGAGGGCAAACAAAAGTCTGCGAAGCGAGGTAAGTCGGCCTTGGCCCGCGCTACCTGCGTGATTTTGACCAACCCATTCATCCAAAGCACAGTCAGGTGGGAATTGACCAACTGAATTCACGTGTGTACATGCCCTTGGACATTCGTTAGCACCATCAACCAATTCTGGAAACGACTCAATAATGTCTTCTGGCTTTACATGCGCTAGGCCAAACGAACGTAGCCCCGGAGTATCGATTACCCAGCCAGAATCATTTGGCAGTGGAATAGCTCGAGCAGATGTGGAAGTGTGCTTTCCCCGACCAGTCACATCATTTACTTCACCTGTCATGCGCGATGCATCAGGCACAAGTGAATTCACAAGCGTTGATTTTCCAACGCCAGAATGTCCCAGGAAGACCGTAGTTCTGTCAGAGAGCGCATCCCTTACCTCTGAAATTCCTGCTCCCGTTTCTTGATTAACTTCAATGTGTCGTAATTCCATCCCGGCGTAGTTATCGAGAATTACTTGTGGCGAACCTAAATCAACTTTTGTGATTATTAATAGCGGTTCTAATCCAGCTTCGAAAGCGGCAACAAGTGCGCGATCAATTAATCCAATTCGCGGTTCTGGATTTGCCGCTGCAGTCACGATAGCCATCTGATCGGCGTTTGCAACGATTACTCGCTCGATCGGATCGCTGTCATCCGCAGTCCGGGTCAAGACCGTTTCGCGCTCGATGATTTCAACTAACCGCGCCAAGGTATCGGCAGTTCCAGAAAGGTCACCCACCAGTCGAACTCGATCTCCAATTACTACGCCTTTACGGCCGAGTTCGCGAGCTTTGACAGTGGTTACTTGAACTTGATTTTCAAATAGCTCACCTGCTGGTACCAAGCAAGTGATTCGTCCACGATCTACGCCAATTACTTGGCCAATTTCGGCTTTAGAAAAATCTGGTCGATCCTTAGTTCGGCGCCTCGTGTTACCTCGAGTAGGTCTACCCGAGATGGAATCTTCGTCGAATTGACTCACGCGCTAACCATTTCTTGCCACATCTTGGCAAAGTTTGGCAAAGTTTTTCCAGTTGTTGCAATGTCTTCAATAACCAAATCTGGAATTGCTAGGCCTAAGACTGCACCTGCCATTGCCATTCGATGATCTGAATAAGTAGCAAATTGTCCACCATGCAGTTTTGTAGGCTCAATGTGTAATCCATCAGCAGTTTCAGTTACGTTGCCACCAAGTTTGTTTATCTCAGTAGCTAACGCAGCCAGACGATCTGTTTCATGACCACGTAAATGGGAAATTCCGCGCAGAGTTGATGGCCCAGTTGCAAGTGCGCACAGTGCCGCGATCACTGGAGTTAGTTCGCCTACATCATGCAGGTCAACATCAATTCCAGAAATTTCAGACCCACCAGTTACTGTCAGATCATTGCCATCTCTGGTTACAGCTGCTCCCATTTTTGGAAGCAGCGAAACTAGCGCGTCTCCGGCTTGGGTAGTTTCCTGCGGCCAATCAGGAATAGTTACTGAGCCGCCGCAAACTAAGGCGGCTGCGAGAAATGGCGCAGCATTAGATAAGTCTGGTTCAACCGTTACATTGAAAGATCTTGGAATTCCTGGGTGAACGGTCCAGCTAGCGTTCTTGGAATCTTTGACGTCGACATCTACGCGAATTCCGAGTTCTCGCAAAACTTCTACAGACATATCTATGTGGGGCATCGATGGCAAAGCAGCGCCTGAATGCACGACAGTTACGCCAGCGTCGTAGCGACAGCCGGCAAGTAGAAGAGCGCTAACGAATTGTGAGGATTCCGATGCATCGATGGTTACGGTTCCACCAGGTACAAAGCCTTTTCCAGTGACAGTGAAGGGCAAAGTGCCGCGACCATCATCGTTAATCTCAACGTCTAGATTTCTTAATGCTGAAATGATTTGCTTCATGGGCCGCACTCGGGCGTGTGGATCACCATCGAATCTAACGTTGCCTGAACTTAATGCGGCAACAGGTGGAACAAATCTCATAACTGTGCCCGCTAGGCCGCAATCAACCTGAACTGATTCAGAAGATTCACCGGGGGTGATGATAAAAGCATCATCTTGAATTTCAACCGAACTTCCCAGGACTGAAAGCGCCTGGGCCATCAATAAAGTGTCACGAGCCTGGAGTGGATGGTTGATCCGACATTCACCACTTGAAATCGCAGCCATGATTAGCCAGCGATTTGTTAAAGATTTTGAGCCTGGGATACGTACCCGCGCTGTTACTGGGTTGGTCCGGTTCGGAGCATTCCATAGATCAGGCACAACACTTAGCCTAACGGCTGGCAGACTAGGTGAATATGTGCGGAAGATTCACGTTAAAAACTGATCCAAAAGTGATTGCCAGTCAATTTAAGGTCAGTGCCATTGCGGTTCTCGAAGGTCGGATTGCGGATCTAACTACACCGACCATCCCTGCAGGCCAAATTGATTCAGCGATCTTCGGACCCAATTTCAATGTTGCCCCAACACACCAAATACCTGCTGTGCTTTCTCGGGAAGATGAAACTTTGCTCGCGGCGTTTACCTGGGGACTAGTTCCAACTTGGGCAAAGGATCCTGCAATCGGTGCACGAATGATTAATGCTCGAAGTGAAACGGCAGCCGAGAAACCTTCGTTTAGATCTGCATTGGTGAAACGTAGATGCATTGTTCCGGCTGACGGTTGGTATGAATGGCAGGGAAGTCCGGGCAAGAAGACACCGTATTACTTTTCAGCGCCCAACGAATCCGTGCTGGGACTGGCTGGTATTTACGAATCCTGGAAACAGCCAGACGGTCAACTACTTTGGTCAGCGGCAATCTTGACCCAGGAAGCTCGATCTGATTTTTCCTACATCCATGATCGAATGCCAGTTTTGGTGACTCCTGAGTTGCAGGATCTCTGGCTAAAATCCCCAACAAACCCACTTAATGATGTCTTGGATGTTGCACCATCGATTGATATTCAAACCTGGGAAGTTTCGCCCGCAGTTGGAAATGTAAGAAACAATTCCGCGGATTTAATTACTAATCAGACCTTGTTTTAACCTTCAGAACTGGGATTCCACCCGATTTGGGAGCAGATTTCCTCCAGTAACGGTTACCCCGTATTCTGTATACCTAAGCTAAATCGCAAGGAGCACCCCATGAGCAAGCGCGGCCGCAAAAAGCGTGATCGTAAGAAGAACAAGGCAAACCACGGCCGTCGTCCAAACGCTTAAGCCTATTTGTCAAAAAAGGTCTGGTTCGCCAGACTTTTTTTATGCCCGAAAACTTCTCGGACTAATCAATCGAGACGATTAAGTCGCCTTCTTGCACAACGTCGCCAATACTTACCGCAACCCGCGAGATGGTTCCGGATTCCTCGGCAATTACGGGGATCTCCATTTTCATAGATTCCAGTAGCACAATCGTGTCGCCGACGTTTAACGTGGCGCCTTCCGTGACGTAGATTTCCATTACGTTTGCGACCATATCCGCACGCACATCTGACATGCCTCCACGCTAGCCCATGTTGAAATGACCAAGGTCGGGGACTAGGCAATTAGATGAACTCTTTCTGAACTGGTAGGGATTTTACTGACCAGACTTGGCACCAGACTAGAATTTATTCATGAGTAAAAAAGCATCAGTCCTATTCGTTTGCGTACACAATGCCGGTAGATCCCAAATGGCAGCCGGTTACCTTCAGCATCTAGCTGGAGATCGGATTTCAGTACTTTCCGCAGGCACCGAACCTGGCGACCAGGTGAATCCTGCCGCAATTGCAGCTATGGCCGAAGAAGGTATCGATCTAACTTCTGCAACACCAAAAGTTTTGACCGACGATGCAGTGATTGCGAGTGATTACGTAATCACCATGGGATGTGGCGACAAGTGCCCATTTTTCCCTGGCAAAACTTATCTTGATTGGAAACTTGAAGATCCAGCCGGACAAGGATTGGAAAGCGTTCGACCAATCCGAGATGAAATAAAAGTTTTGATTACCAACTTGATCTCCGAGATCGACGAGAAGTTTTAAGGATTAGGTAAGTCAGTTTCAAACACGTGCGGGGTTGGCTCTAGGCCACGAGCACGGGCACGCTGAGCGCGGCGCTTAATTGCGCGACGCTCATCTTCGCTGGTTCCGCCCCAAACCCCAGAGTCTTGACCCGTTTCCAGTGCCCATTTCAGGCATGGCTCAATGACTTTGCAGCGACGGCAGACAGCCTTCGCTTCTTCGATTTGTAAAATTGCAGGGCCTGTATTGCCAATGGGGAAGAAGAGTTCTGGATCTTCGTCACGGCAGGCTGCCTCATGGCGCCAGTCCACGCGAGCCTCCAAGATGTAGTTACGGATAAACGGTCAATTTTGCGATTTTTACTCTTAGGTTGCCCTTGGATTCAATCTGCAGTCCCCAGTTTCTCACTTCGTGACTGTTTTCACAAGGGTTTAGCCCATAAAACCAGGTTTATTTTCTGTGACGTTAACTTCTTGTTGTGCAAAGACCCATTTATTGTCCGAATTCGATTCCTTAATTTGGCAAATTAGTCACAGTTCGAAGCGCATCTGGCACGTGAGTAGCGGTTAGTTCTGTGGATTGAGTAACCACATCGCCATCAACCTGAATCCATAGTGGACGTTCTGCCTGGATATGTATCTGACCTTGATCCATTAGAGCAATTACATTTCTGTTGTTTTCTGCGGATTTGCCAGCCATAGCGCGCCGAGCAAGCTTCCATACTGCGCTGATTGAAAGCGAAGTGGGTGCATAGATATCCAATGCGGTTTCGTGGCTGGCGAATGGGAGTGGGTTCAGGGGCTTTGATCCCAAATAAGCCCAAGGAGCTAAATTAACAATTAGCGCAAAATACGCATCCCGGTAAACCTCACCAGAATCTGATACCAAGCTAAGCGCAGCGTGTTTTCGATCGGTTTTAGTGAAGAGCTCTCTTAGCGCCAAGGCTGCATAGGCGAAATCACTCACAGCCTTTCCGTTAGCCCTACGGGCCTCCATCTCCGCCATCACTGCGGCATCTAGACCAATCCCAGCGTTGAAAAGAAACCATCGTGAAATGTTGTTTGTAGCGATTTTTCCAACGCCTATGTTTTTAAGTTTTTTCGAGTCAAGTGACTTTAAAATTTGAGCAGTTGCTTCTATGGGATTTTCTGAAAGTCCCATATTTCTAGCAAAGACATTGCCGTTACCGCCAGGAATAGCAGCAAACATCGGACCTTGGGGATTTGGACCGTTCATGAGTAATCCATTTGCGATCTCATTAATTGTGCCATCGCCACCGAGACCAATGACAAGTTCAAAGCCGCGTTGCTGTGCCTCTTTGGCTATTTCAATAGCGTCATTTCGAGCCGAGGTATTTGCCACAGTGACATCTAGGTGCCTTGAAAGTTCGCTTACTACCTGCGCTTGAATTGTGCCATCAGTTGTAGTTGCAAATGTGTTTGCAACTAATAGCGTGCGCATAACTCAACTCTACCTGCGAATTTACGGGAATCCGATATGGTTGGAATGTGAAGAAGTTAGCTTTGGTGATTGGCGCAGTTGAATCCACAGCGATATTCCTTTATGGACTTTCAATCGTGATAAGAGGAACCGTAGAACATAGTTCGGTAGGTTCACCATTAGTTCAATTCATCATTTACTCAATGCTTGCAGGTTCACTGGCTGCTTGTACTCGAGGAATTTCAAAGCAACAGAATTGGGCCCGGACCCCATTTTTCTTATTGCAACTCTTTATCGGTATTGCCGGCTACACACTCTTCAGCGGAACTTTAGTTATTTACAAAGTAATTGGCGTTGTCGTAACCATAGTCAGCGTGGTTGGTTTTGTTGCGCTGCTTAAAACCCCACAAGCTAGTTGATCAAACCTTCTCTTAGGTGACTTAGCACTTTGTTCAAAATTCGAGACACATGCATTTGGGAAATTCCAAGTTCAGTTGCAATCTGACTTTGGCTCTGATTTTCAAAGAATCTCATTTGGAGAATTCGCTTTT
Source organism: Candidatus Nanopelagicales bacterium (assembly GCA_021742025.1). The sequence continues at coordinate 19,447 of JAIOWT010000002.1, read as the reverse complement.
CGCGATCATCCAAATCTGCTAGCAATGGCTTTAATGATTCGCGATATTCAACGCCTTCAAGTGCCTCATCTAATGCTCCAAAGCTTTCGCCGATGCTCGTTGAGGTATCTGAAGTTACATCTAAACTGACGGTTGAGTACGCGGCATTAGATTCCAATGCTTCGGCGACTTCATCGACAGTTATTCCAAGATGTTTGGCAATCTCTTTTGGAGTTGGTGAGCGGTCCAATTTCTGAGTTAGTTCAGTAGTTGCTTTAGTAACTGAGGCTCCTAGTTCTTGAAGTCTTCTAGGAACTCTGACAGCCCAGGTTTTATCTCTAAAGTGACGCTTAATCTCTCCAACGATTGTTGGTGTAGCAAAAGTGGAGAATTCAAAACCTTTAGAGATTTCGAATCTGTCGATTGCCTTAATCAACCCAATGGTTCCAACCTGAATTAGATCGTCGAGTGGCTCACCTCGATCAGCAAATTTCCTTGCCATAAACGTGACTAATGGTAAATGTCTCTCAATGAGTGCAGCACGAATTCTCTCGTGTTCATTAGTACCTGCTTCTAGAGCTGCAAGTTGCTCAAACATCTCACGATCAGCTGATCGTAAGTCGTCTTTAGGCACTAGCCACCACTTTGGCAGTAAGCAACAACGTCACTAGACCCGCCGGAGATGTCCGAGTAGAAACCTCGTGCACTAAGGCACCTAAAACGGTCCACGCAAATGAAGATTTATCAGGTGGCGGACTTCCAGCCGGACCTGTTAGTTCAATGTCTAATTGCTCAGCACGGATTGTAAACCGAATGGTTACTGCGCCACTAGTTGGTTTATGCGCAATCAAAACTGCGAAAGCTTCATCGACGGCTAAGCGCAAATCATCAATTGCATCGATAGTTAAATCAGCATGCGCGGCAATATGAGCGGCGGCGCTTCGAATCAACCCAACATATTCTGGTTCGGCCGGAACGGCTAAATCTATTGTGTTCACGTTACGACGTTAACCTACTTCAGCGCCACAACGGGTCATCGCTTGGTTATTCGCTGGCGAGATCTTTAAGTTCTTGACCGGATACTCGGTAGACGGTCCATTCATCCATAGCTTTAGCGCCCATGGCTCGATAAACCTCGATAGCTGGTTGGTTCCAATCTAGGACCCACCACTGGAATCTTGAATAGTTGTTTTCAACGCATACCTGAGCAAGCCGTTTCATTAGCGCTTTACCCATGCCTTGGCCACGGTATTGCGCTCGAACAAAAAGGTCCTCGAGGTAAACCCCATGAGTTCCATCCCAGGTGCTGTAGTTGAGAAACCAAATTGCCATTCCAGCAAGTTGATCTTGATCCTGTGGGTCCTCGACTACCAATGCGTAAACTGCAGGCTGTCCGTGCGGAGTATTCGCAACACCTGATGATGCAATGCTGTCGTGTTGATCAAACTCCGGAGACGAAAAATCGCGACCGAACAATGCCTTCATCAGGTCTTGTTCGGTCGCGATTACTTCTTCTGGAGCTTTTTCGTAATCTGCTAACTCATTAATCATTTGGTGCATTTGGGCTACGTCTTCCGGCGTTGCCTCCCGCACCACGATCATGAGTAGGTTTTACTTCTTTGAGTCTGCGAAGATTGCAGCGATTTCGTCAATCTTTGCGATTAACTGATCCGCAACTGCAACATCGTTTGTGCCTTTGGTGCCACCGGCACCAGCAAGCTTTGTAGCTTCGTTGAATAGTTCATTTAGATTTGGGTACTTCTCGAAATGAGGAGCCTTGAAGTAGTCAGTCCAAAGAACCCAAAGGTGTTCTTTGACTTGGTGTGAACGGTCTTCTTTGATTGCAACGGCGCGTGCCTTGAAGTCAGCATCATCTGATGCGTGGTACTTCTCCATGCAGGCCTTAACTGAAAGGGCTTCGATACGGGCCTGGGCTGGATCGTAGATGCCACAAGGTAGGTCGCAGTGAGCATTCACTGTGATGGTTGTTGTGAAAAGCTTCATAATTCCTCCGAAGTTAGTGCGGATACCCGCCTGACCCAAGATTACCGCCGGGGGTTCCAGGCCGCAGATTAGGGCTGGAACAATAGAAAAATGCGTTATCGAATGGCAGTCGTTTCAGGCTTAAGTATGATCCCTACTTTGGCACCAGGCGAGCGACTTTTGGTCCGAAATGATGGGCCAATTGTCCTTGGTGACATTGTGGTTTTCGAAAGGGAGTCACAATTCGATGTGAAGCGAGTTTTGCATATTGAGGCCGAGGGCATTTTCGTTCAAGGTGACAACGACCTAGTTAGTACTGATTCAAGGACCTACGGATTTATTCCGTTTGACGACGTAGTTGGTACCGTAACGTTTCGCCTTTGGCCGAAGCCCGGTCGAATTAAACAGGTATAAGTGTGTTTGCGAAGATCTGCCAAGCAAGCAGTGACTTTGCAACCAAACTCAGCACAATATAAATCCGCTCGCCGTGCAAGTAATTACTCCACTTGCCCTTGGCTTTGTACTGCTTGTATTGCACCCAAGCAAATGAATTAAAGAGCAAGAAGATTGTCACGATGATGCCGTACACAAATGCCGGAGCACTTTCAGTTGATGGATTTCCTGGTGAGATCACATAAATTGCAACTGCCAACCATGGCACCATTCCTGTAATGCAACCGAAGATGAAAGGTACCCAGCCACCATTTCCTGGTTCTTCATACTTTTCTTGCAACCAACCAAAAAGAATCATGGATGCGTTTACGCCAAAGATCGCAACGAGTGCTGTGATGTCGGCGATACCTGTGATTTGAGCAATCAGCACGATCATCACGGAGGAACTAATTGAATACTCAACCCAACGGAAGTAGTTGCGCTTTTCCTCCAGGCCCTTGCCATAGCGACCGAAGAATTGTGGGCTTGCGACGATGAAATGAGCCAGTGCAGAAAGTCCAAGGAATAGTGCGACCATCAGTGCCAATGGAGTTTCGAACACGATGATTGGTTCAGAGTAAATCGTTCCTGGCGGACCAGCCATGTAGGTCGCAGTAACCGGAAGACTGAAGTCTGTTGATAGCGCTAACACCGCTGCCATCTGCAATAGGTGCACAACACCAGCAATTAAGTTGAATCGACGAAGACTTGGAATCGTTAGTTTGCTCATGTCTCAAGCGTAGTTTGGGTTAATGGCAATCAACCCATTTGGATCACTTATTCATGCCAGAAAACAACAACTTAACTGGCTCACTAAGGAACAATTACAAGTTTTCCTTGAATTTCGCCCTGATACATAAGTTCATAACCTTGCTTTGCATCCTCAAGTGCGAATACTTGTTGGATGTGTGGACGCACTCCCGTGTCACCCAAGAACTTGAGCAAGCCTTCAAATTCGGCGCGGGTTCCCATCGTCGAGCCGACAACTTCAAGTTGCAAGAAAAACAATCGATTCAAATCGGCTGGGGGATTAGCGCCGCTGGTAGCACCACAGATAACGATTTTTCCGCCAGGTCGAAGACTACGCATGGAATGCGACCAAGTAGCTTCGCCAACACTTTCCATTACGGCATCAACTTTGCCTGGTAATCGGGCACCGGATTCAAATACTTCGCTAGCCCCAATTGACTTTGCATATTCGCGCTTAGCTTCGTCTCGAGAAGTAACCCAAGTAACGAAACTAGCGGCACTCGCAAGTTGGATAAGCGCAGTGGCAACACCACCACCTGCTCCCTGAATTAAAACGGTGTCACCTTTTTGTAGTCCGGACTTTGTAAACAGCATTCGATACGCAGTTAGCCAAGCAGTTGGAAGACAAGCCGCTTCTTCGAAGGTTAGGAAATCAGGTTTTGGAATTACGTTGTAAGCCGGAACTGTAACAAATTCGGCATGAGTGCCGTCATGAACTTCACTTAGGAGGGATCGCTTTGGGTCAAGAGTTTCATCGCCTTTGGAAGGATCGCCGAGCACCGCATGGACGATGACAGCTGAGCCATCATCTAATGTGCCGGCAGCATCAGAGCCAAGCACAATTGGAAGATTTTCTGGAGCAGTAGCTACTCCGCGAAGAGTCCAAACGTCATGATGATTGATTGCAGCCGCTTTCACTGCAACGCGAACCCAACCTTCGGGTACAACTGGGTCCGGATGCTCACAAATTGAAAATCCTTCAAATGGATTTTCTTGATTTCCACTTACAGCAACAACAGCGCGCATTAGACATCTTCCTCATCATCATCAAGTCGAGCTAGCCAGGTTGCTAGTCGTTCAGTTGGTACTTCGAAGTCAGGGAAAGTGTCCACAAATTCCCGCATGCGCTCAGCTAGCCACACAAACGTAACTTCTTCCTCGCCCCGACGCTTTTCTAATTCTTCGATTCCTCGGTCAGTGAAGTACATGTTTTACCTATCCAAGATTCGATTAACTAAATGCCTGGGCAACAAGTGCTTGCTGCTCCAACTCACTGCGATGGTGTGATCCAACAGCTGGTGAACTAGAAGCAGGTCGGGAAATTCCAGTAATTGCGTGGTTGATGAGAGCTGGCAAGTTCATGGCCATAAAGCTCCAAGCCCCTTGATTAGCTGGCTCTTCTTGCACCCAACGAACGTTAGCCAAGTTCTTGTAACGAGCAAGTTCTGGTGGCAAAGTGATTGCCGGCAGTGGGTAAAGACGCTCAAGTCTGACAATTGCGACATCTTTGCGACCTAGTTTCTCGCGCTCAGCTGCTAAGTCGTAATAGACCTTTCCACTGCAAAGCAAGACCGAAGTAACGTCATCTGGGTTTACAGTTGTGTCACCAATGATTGCCTTAAATGTGCCTTCGGTGAAGTCACTAACTTTAGAAGTTGCGAACTTCGCACGAAGTAATGACTTAGGTGTGAAAACCACAAGTGGTCGTGTCAACGAGGACTTAACTTGCCAACGAAGTAAGTGGAAAAAACTTGCTGGAGTAGTTGGCATCGCAACGGTTATGTTGTCCTGGGCGCATTGCTGCAGGAATCGTTCCACGCGGGCAGACGAGTGATCTGGCCCCTGACCTTCATAGCCATGTGGGAGTAACAAAACTAGGCTGTTCTTTTGTGCCCACTTTTGTTCACCAGTGGTTATGTATTCATCGATTATGGTTTGGGCACCGTTTGCAAAGTCACCAAACTGGGCTTCCCACATCGTTAAGGCCTCTGGCCGAATAACTGAATATCCATATTCAAAGCCCATTGCCGCATATTCACTCAAGAGGGAATCGTAAACATCTAGCTTTGCTCCGGCTTCATAGCAAGTCTTAAGTGGCTTGTACTGCCAGCCAGTTTGTTTATCAACGATTACTGCGTGACGATGTCCAAAAGTTCCACGACGACTATCTTGGCCAGCCAATCGGATAACGGTTCCTTCGGTAAGCAGTGAGCCAAGCGCAATTGCTTCACCCATACCCCAATCAATGGCGTCAGTTGCAACCATTTCAGCACGCCTTGCAAGTTGCGGTGCTAACCGAGGATGCACGGTGAATCCTTCAGGCATATTGACCTGGCTTGCGACAACTCGGTCAATTACTTCACGAGTTGTGGCTGTTGGAACTTCCCAAGTTGGGGTTTGTGGCGCAAGGGTTTGCTGGCCAGTCGAAATAACTTCAGACGCTGAGGAATTGAAGTGATCGGCAGATTCGGATTTTGTGGCTTGGAATACACCCTCAAGTTCATCCTGATAGTGCTTTAGTGCTGCCTCTGCTTCATCTAAGGTAATGTCACCGCGACCTACGAGGGATTCAGTGTAAAGCTTTCGCACTGAACGCTTTTGGTCGATGATGTCATACATAAGTGGCTGAGTTAATGAAGGATCATCAGCCTCGTTGTGACCACGACGTCGGTAGCAAACTAAGTCAATAACAACGTCCTTATGGAACGCCTGTCGGAAGTCGTATGCCAATTGTGCAACGCGCACGACGGCTTCCGGATCATCACCATTGACATGAAATACCGGAGCTTGAATAGTCCGCGCCACATCAGTTGAGTAAACGCTGGTGCGGCTGTATTTAGGTGAAGTGGTGAATCCAACTTGGTTATTAATCACCAAGTGAATCGTGCCGCCAACTCGGTATCCCTGCAGCTGGCTCATTTGTAGAGTTTCAGCAACTACACCTTGACCGGCAAACGCGGCATCTCCGTGCATGAGTAACGGCAAGACTGAATACTTGTCTTTTTCGCTTGCTTCGGTTTGGGCAATAATGTCCTGCTTAGCGCGCACAATGCCTTCAAGGACTGGATTAACTGCTTCGAGGTGTGAAGGGTTGGCGGCAAGATAAACCTTGACTTCCTCTCCGCCATCAGCTTTGTAAGTGCCCTTAGTTCCCAAGTGGTACTTGACGTCACCAGATCCTTGAACAGATTCTTCCCCGTAGTTACCCTCAAACTCATTGAAGATTCGGCCATAACCCTTGCCAGCAATATTGGCCAGAACGTTTAGGCGTCCACGGTGCGGCATGCCAATGCAGACTTCATCGAGTTGGTCTTTTGCTGCTTCAATCAAAATTTGATCAACAAAAGGTATCGCGCTTTCGCCACCTTCAAGACTGAAACGCTTTTGCCCTACGTACTTGGTCTGTAAGAAACTTTCAAATGCTTCAGCTTCATTTAGTTTGCGAAGAATACGAAGCTGTTCATCGCGGTCAATTTTGTCTTGCTTGCGCTCTAAGCGATCCTGAATCCATTTGCGTTGCTCCGGATCCTGTAGATGCATGTATTCGATGCCAATTGTTCGGCAATATGCATCTCGAAGGGTTCCCAAAATATCGCGCAACATCGCAAATGGTCGGCCACCAAAACCACCGGTAGCAAACTCGCGATCTAAATCCCACAGAGTCATTCCATGATTTGCAATGTCAAGATCTGGATGGGATCGCTGGTGATACTCAAGCGGATCTATGTCTGCCAATAAGTGTCCACGAACTCGGAACGCGTGAATCATTTCTTGAACGCGAGCGGTTTTGTCTAGATCAGCATCATGTGATGTTGCAAGATCCTGAGCCCAACGAATTGGTTCATAAGGAATCTGGAGCGCACGGAAAATGTCATCATAGAAGCCGTCGGCACCAAGAAGCAGTTGATGTATACGACGCAAGAAGTCTCCAGACTGTGCGCCTTGAATTACTCGGTGATCGTAAGTGCTTGTGAAAGTCATAATCTTGCTAACGGCATTTTTAGCTAAGGCATCATCAGAAGCACCTTGCCATTCGGCTGGGTAATCCATCGCTCCGACGCCAATAATGACGCCTTGTCCAGGCATCAAACGCGGAACGGAGTGGACGGTTCCAATGGTTCCAGGATTTGTCAGGCTGGCAGTAGTTCCTTGGAAATCTTCAACAGCAAGTTTTCCAGAACGCGCCTTACGAATTACATCTTCATAGCCGGACCAGAATGCTGCAAAGTCCATAGAGTCAGCAGACTTAATGCAGGGAACAAGTAACTGGCGGGAGCCATCTTCTTTTGCAAGGTCAATTGCAAGTCCAAGTCCTACTTGTTGATGTCGGGCAATCGCTGGTTTGCCATCAACGGTTGTGTATGAAACATTCATGTCTGGCATTTCGCGCATTGCGCGTACAATTGCAAAACCAATTATGTGAGTAAAGCTAACTTTGCCACCTCGGCCACGTGCCAAGTGATTATTAATTACGATTCGGTTATCAACCATTAACTTTGCTGGAACAGCGCGCACTGAAGTAGCAGTTGGAATTTCTAAACTTGCTTCCATATTCGTTACGACGCGGGCGGAAGTTCCTTTTAGTTTTTCAATTACGTCATCAGCCATTGAGGCCGGTGCCGGCTTGGCGGAAGAGTCAGCAGGAACTGTGGGCTGAGCAGCAGGCTGGGGAGTAACAACGGTTTGGGTAGCAGGTGGGGCAGCTGGAGTTGCTACCGGTTTAGCTGTTGCGGCATGAGGCGAAAAATCGCTAGGAGAGTAGTCGGCGAAAAATTCCCACCAGGCTGGATCAACGGATTGCTTATCTTCAAGGAACTGCTGATACAACTCGTCTACGAGCCAGTCGTTGGCTCCAAATGGACTATTTACTGGTCCGGACACGGCTTGGGGCCTTCCTTCTTGATATGCGTTTATAAGGAAAGCGTATCGCCCACCAGGCGCGTCGTTCAAAGTGCATAAGCCCTGGCTCTAAGGCAGGGTTAGACATGACCTCAATTCCTGATTCCTTATCAACCACGTCCAAGCTTGCCGAAAAAGTTGTGGTTATCACGGGCGGATCTAGAGGAATTGGCTTTGCAGCCGCTAAGGAACTGGGCGCCCTAGGCGCCACAGTTGTCCTTGTTGGTCAAAGTGCTGAAAATCTGAGTTCTGCGGTTTCCGCCCTTGTCGGTTTGGGAATTGATGCCGACAGCATTTGCGTGGATGTATCCGATGGGCCAAAAGTTGCCGAGAAAATTGGCCAGCACTCACTGGCGTCGCAAGCCGACATATTGATTAACTCTGCTGGGGTTATGAGTGAAAAAATGGCAAAGACTTTGCGCACCACAAATGAAGAGTGGCATCGCGTTATGGGAGTCAACTTGGATGGCACTTTCAATATGATTTCCGCAATTGGGCCACAAATGGCACAGCGCAAATCAGGTCGAATCATTAATGTCTCAGCATGCTTGGGAAGATTTAGCGGACCAGGCCTTGCAGGCGGGTTGGCTCCTTATCGAATATCAAAAACTGCGGTGAATGCCCTGACTAAAAACTTGGCTGCAGAATTAGGTAATGGCAGTCGGGGAGTTTTAGTTGACGCAATGTGCCCCAATCACACCCGCACTGATATGGGTGGACCTGATGCACCACGAAGTCCAGAAGAAGCGGCGGACACAATCGTTTGGCTAGCAACCAGAGAGCATAGTCCAGAAACCGAAACTGGATTACTTTGGGAAGATCGAAAAGTAGTTCCCTGGTAGTTGGGATTATTGACCACGCATGTGTATGTGGGCAGAACCTTTAACGTTCTGTGATTCAAAATAATCTTGTTCCCGCGCTTTCCAAATCAACATCTCATCGCGGACGACTTCGCCGTCTCGTTTAACTACGCGATCCAGAAGCAAATCATCATCAGCTTCCACCCAAATTGCTTGTGAGACATATTCACGAAGCGCACTGTGACCTGAGCCAACGCCTTCGATGATAAAAATTGGCGTTATTGGTAATTCCGACCAACTCGCATAGTTACCTTGATGCCAGTCGTACTGAAGAAACTTAGGATTTAAACCATTTCTAATTGGCGCCAAAATCCAAGCCTCAATGCGATCAAACAGTTTCTGACCTAACGCATCATTCCAGCCTTCATAGAGCTCATCAAGATGAACCACGCTGAGGCGACCGCTTGCATCTGACATTGAAATCGATAGCTCTTTAGCTAAAGTGGTTTTTCCAGAACCAGCAGGTCCGTCTATGGTGACAAGTTTGGTTTCACCGCAACCCGCAACGCTGGTTTCGATGGCGGACTTGATTTTGGACAACTCAAAAAATGTCATGAACTATCTAACTGTGCGTTGCAGTTTTTGCCAGTTGACCCACCCGCGCAGCGCAATCGCAGCAAAAACAACATATAGCAATGAAGTGAACTTGAGGTCTTGTGACCAGTAGAGCCCAACGTAAACAGTGTTGACTACCAACCAAACAAGCCAATTCTCGCGAAACTGCAGAACCATCAAGACTTGGGCGATAACGCTAAAGACCAAACCGAAAGCATCGGGACGAGCCGCGGCAGCACCAAGTGAAACTAGGAGAGGCGTAATCAGTAACCAGATTAAGGTTCCCGCAGTTATTACAGTTACGCGTAACGTCCAGGTCAAGTTTCGGGAACTTGCACCCTGTGGTCCCCATCCGAACCAACCCCAAATCGCTGCACCTATAAAAACCAGCTGTACCGAAGCGCTGGCATAAAGGTCATAGTTTAAGAAAAGCCAGCCGTAAAGTACTCCGCTTATTCCGTACCATGGCCACATGATTCGTTTTCCGGTCGTGCCTAGCCAAACTCCCGTGGCAGAAGCAATAACTGCAACTAACTCAAGCAGGGTTACCTGATAGCCCAAAACTGTGAATAGAACAGTGCTAACAAATTCATTTATTTCTGAAAACATAGATTGCATTCCTCCTGCAATCCGCATTACCGGACTGGTTAAACGGTCGGTGTGGTGATCAAAAGATCGGACACCCTCTCAGCCCACCTTGTTGTGGACTCCCGTGTCTTGCTCATTCCACTGTATGTCATCTTTGCCGTTTATGGGACTAAATTGCTGGCACTGATAAAGTCACACAGGCAGTTAGTTTTGCCCGCGTAGCTCAGTGGATAGAGCGTCTGCCTCCGGAGCAGAAGGTCGAAGGTTCGATTCCTTTCGCGGGCACGTGAGTGAGCCTCGTCCAACCAGAACTAAATTCATATTTCGCCGCATCCTTGTGCTTGGATCAGCAATTTTGATTTCTGCGCTGTTGTTTAAGGCGCTGTCAGCCGGAGTGAATTCAACGAGACTAATTCTTAACCCACCTTTTGATTGCGCAGCCAATTCACCTATTCCACAAACCTTTTTGGATACTTGGACAGCTGAGCATATTCCTGAAAACTTCAACGTAACAATCATTGACCTTGTTGAAGGTTGCACGTACACAATGGGTGATAGCTCTGCCTTGTTTCCAACAGCATCCACCGGAAAAGTTATTGTTGCGACTCGAGCTTTAGAAATGGTTGCTGCGGGCTTACTGGATTACGCAACCATCTATCCAGACCTTGATCTAATGATCACGGAATCAAACAACGAATCAGCCAACAGGCTGTTCCTTGCAATCGACGAAAACGCTGGGATAAATTCTGTGATCCAGAGATATTCGCTCACTGCGACTGTTGCTGGCCGAACTTGGGGCACGATCCAGACAAATTCAAGTGACCAAGCATTGTTATTGAATCAAGTGGTTGGAACTGCAGAAAGTCCGCTGCCTGAAACTCAGCGTGTTGTGCTGAGGGACTTAATGACCAAGGTTGAACCTGAGCAGGCATGGGGTGCCGGTAGCAGTGGAGGCATCCCAGCACTGTGGACTGCAGCGATAAAAAATGGTTGGTATCTTTCAGTTGAAGGTGATCAAGTACCAGTTGGACTTTGGCGCATTAATACTCTGGGTTACGTTTGGGACGAAGCCAAGGCACCACGATGGATCTTCACTGGCTACTCAAATACCTGGGCAACAGAAGAACAAGGGGAATTGGCTTGGAGCGCGATTACTAAGCAGCTTTCTCAAACCTTAGGTATTCGTTAGGAAGCGTAAGGTTCCATCTTTGGGCATTTTTGACCAGGTGCGACCAATGGCTCGAAGTGCCACCATTCATTTTCGTAGCGACGACACAAACCGTATTTGTATCCATTCTTTTCAAGCCAGGCGGCAGCCTTCTTGCCTTTAGTTCCACCAACACCGTAGTTAATGTCTATTGCCAATCCCCACGGGTGATTTGATTTGGTCGGAGGCAAAACCCATTTCGTTGCCGCTGCTGGCGAGCCATGTCGCTTGATGGCTCGTTTATAAAGTATTTCTTGTTGCGCGAGACTTCGATAACTACTTGTTATCGCCAGGGTGTGCCCCTTTAACTTGGCAGCAGCTTTTGCTGCTTGGTACCGGGATTGAACCTGTGGAACTAGTGCAGTGGGTCGCTTTTTTGGGCGAGTAATTGGCAGTGCACCCAGCGATCGCTCGTTTTTACTGCAAACTCCATCAGTAATAGATCTGACTGTGCCCGAGTACTTGTTCGCGCAGAAATCAATAACTGGTATTTCATCTGCCTGAGCTGGAGAAGTGGAAACCAGCAATGACAAGGTCAGGAAACCAATCGCAAACTTCAAAAGTTTGGCTCTCATAAATATTGAGCCTACTTCAATTTAAATGCGATTAAGCACCCAACTTAATGAATAACGCCATCTGGAGTTGTTCGCTCAAGTACTTTGCGCATTGCCGCAACCATTCGATCTGCTTCTGCTTCAGTCATGATTAGCGGTGGCGAAAGCACCAGGTTATGGCCACAGTCGCGGACAATCACGCCTTCTTCGCGGCGAATCACATCTGGCAACATAGGTTGCAGCATTGGAAGTGGCGTGCGGCTTTCCTTGTCGGTTACAAGTTCCACTGCGTGCATCATTCCAACAAATCGAACTTCACCGACAATTGGCAGATCCAGAAGTGTTCGCAAACCTTCGTGCAGATATTGGCCCATCTTTTTAGCTTTTTCAAGCAGGCCTTCTTGTTCGATGATTTCAAGATTCTTGAGCGCGACAGCTGCTGCTGTTGGATGACCGTTGTAGGTAAAGCCCATTGGGAAACCGAAATCTTTTTCAAGTTCAGCGGCAACTGCATCCGTGGTTAGAACTGCCCCAAGTGGGATGTAACCAGAAGTAATTCCCTTTGCAGTAATAATGATGTCTGGCTGAACATTAAAGTGTTGAGCCGCAAACCATTCGCCAACTCGACCATAAGCAGTAACTACTTCATCGAAGATCAAAAGAATGCCATGTTTGCGCAGAACTTCTTGCACGCGAATCCAGTAGTCATCTGGTGGCACCAACATGCCACCAACACCCATAATTGGCTCGCCGACCATGGCGGCAATTTTGTCAGCACCAATTCGGGCGATGGTTTCTTCGAGTTCATTAATCAAGAAGTCTGTCGGATCTTGGCCATTAAAAAGTTCTTGACGATATGGCCAAGGAGTTGTTAAGTGCTGAACATTTGGCATGTTTGGTCCAAAGCCATCGTGATAAACATCAAAGCCAGTTAGCGTTCCGCCGCCGTAACCAACGCCGTGGTAAGCCTTCTCGCGAGCCAAAATCCAGTTGCGGCCAGTTTCGCCTTTGCGATGATGGTAGTAACGAGCCATCTTGATAGCAGCTTCATTTCCTTCCGAACCGCCACTGGTGAAGTAGACATGATTGATATTTTCTGGAGAGATCTCAACTAACTTTGCTGCTAATTCAATGGCAGGCTCATTGCTGAACTCCCAGAAACTGGTGAAGTATTCCAAAGTTGAAATCTGCTCAGCAGCAACGGCAGCAACTTCATCGCGACCATGGCCGATTTGCGCCAACCACAATCCACCTGTGGCATCAAGGTATTCCTTGCCATCGGTATCCCACAACGCACAGTCTTGGCCACGAGCCATGATGACTCGCTCAGTGGTTGACTTTGGCAAGTAAGGATGGATGATGTGAGCACGGTCAATATCAGCTAGTTCCTGTGTTGACTTTTTAGTAGTTGCCATTTCTTCTCCTAGTTTTCGCTTCTAAGTTCTATTCGTATCGAATCCAGGTTGTTTTCAACCCAGTGTATTTATCTAATGCGTGCAGCGATAGATCCCGCCCAAAGCCTGATTGCTTGAATCCACCGAATGGAATATTCATGCCAAGTGCATCGACGGTGTTAACTGAAACGGTTCCTGCATGCAATGCATCGGATACTCGATGTGCTCGACTTAAGTTTGAAGTCCAAACGGAGGCTGCTAATCCGTAGATGCTGTTATTTGCTATTGAAATTGCTTCAGCCTCGGATTCAAATGGCAGAATCGATAAGACGGGTCCAAAGATTTCATCATTTGCGATTGAGCTTTGCAGCGGAACATTTGTGAATACAGTTGGTTCGATGTAGCAATCGGATCCATCGATGGTGAGTCGCGAGCCACCGTGGGCAAGTTGAGCCGAAACAGAACCGCTTGAAATAAAGTCAGCCACACGCCCAGTTTGATTGCGATCAACCAGTGGTCCCATGGTGGTTGTGGGATCAAGCGGATTACCAAGTTTGATTTTCTTAGCTTGATTAATCACTAGCTCAGTGAACTGCTCGACAATGCTTTTTTCAACAAGTAAGCGAGAGTTGGCTGAACAAACTTCACCTTGGTTAAAGAAAATTGCCCGGGCGGCAAACTCTGCTGCTTCTTCCAAATTCGCAGTATCGGCAAACACCAAGTTTGGACTTTTGCCTCCACACTCCAACCAAACTTGTTTCATATTGGATTCTCCGGAGTACTTCATAAAGTACTTACCCACTTGGGTTGAGCCAGTAAAGGTGAGCACATCAATGTCTGGATGTAAGCCAACGGCAGCACCAGTTGTTTCACCTTGCCCAGTAACGACGTTTAGGGTTCCTTCTGGCAAGCCAGCTTCCAATGCAAGTTCCGCTAAGCGAAGTGAAGAAAGTGGTGATTGCTCAGCTGGCTTTAATACAACGGTGTTACCTGCGGCTAATGCTGGGCCAAGTTTCCAAATCGCCATTTCGAGTGGATAGTTCCATGGAACAACCGCCCCAACCACGCCTAGTGGAACCCGCCTAACCAGCGCCACATTGCCCGGATTCGTGACGGGAATTTCGCCGCTGACTTTATCGATTGCCTCGGCATAAAAATTGAGAATCGCAGCAGAACCTGGAATATCAATTGTGGTTGCATCTGAGATCGGTTTGCCCATATCTAGAACATCAAGCAGGGCTAGTTCGTCAGCATTCGCCATGATCAATTCGGAAAGTTTGTGCAGCGAACCTTTTCGCGAACCAGGGGACATTCGTGACCAGCTGTTATCAAACGCGGCGCGGGAACTTGCAACAGCTTGATCCACTTCGTGCTGGCCACACTCTGAAACATCAGCTAGTGACTTAGCGGTGACGGGACTAATGTTTTCCGAAGTTTTTTCGGTTTCAATGCGAGTGCCATTGATAACGGCTCGACCATCGAAAGTCAGGGCTGAAGCTGCCGTTTCCCATTGATCCCGCGTTTTCATTTCGCTCCCCACGATTTAATTGCCAGGCAAAATTTATGGTCTTGAATACCCTTTAACATACTCGCGAAGGGCTGGATCTGAGGCAATGTCAACCAAAGTCATAGCCATTGCTTTTGCGGCGTCAAGGACTGCTTGGTCAGCGTCAGCAGTTATGCAGGCCGCAGCAAATTCCTTTTGATGATTTACGGCCGAGCCACTGTTTACGCCAATATATGGATGAATGCTGGCAATGACTTTTGAGATATTTCCCAGGTCCGTGCTGGCACGATTCATCTTGGTTCGAGGGTCGTTGTCATCAAACACCCGACCGATTGATTCCGCGTTTGTCTTATAGATGTCATTTAGATTCGTGTGATTAGTGAACTCGGAATATGGCTCACTTTCGTCATGAATCTCCAGCGAACAACCAGTGGCCAGTGCGCCGGCTTCAAAGCACTTTGCCACGCGATCAAAGGTTTCTTCCATTAACTTGGTGGAAGTTGCTCGGACATACCAGCGACCTTCAGTAACTTCAGGTATCGCATTCGGGGCTTCGCCGCCTCGAGTCATTACGCCATGAACGCGAACAGTGCTTGGAAGTTGTTGACGAAGTAGTCCAATTGCAACTTGCGCAATCGTAAACGCATCAGCCGCATTTACACCTTGTTCGGGATAAGCCGCAGCGTGTGATGCTTTTCCAGAAAACTTTACGGCGATGTGTCGAACCGCAAACGGCTCAGCCAAAGCAACATCCACAGGACCAGGATGAACTAGAGCCGCAACATCAATGCCATCAAAAGCGCCACGTTCAAGCATCACGATTTTTCCACCACCACCTTCTTCGGCGGGAGTTCCAAGAACAACAACCTTTAAGTTTAAATCTTTTGCAACTGAAGCTAAAGCTATAGCTGCACCAACAGAAGATGAAGCAATAATGTTGTGTCCGCAAGCGTGCCCCAATCCTGGAAGAGCGTCGTACTCCGCACATAGCGCAACTGTTAAATCCCCATTGCCAAACTCGGCGCGGAATGCAGTTGGTAATCCAGCAACTTGTTCCACAACATCAAAGCCATAATCACTGAGAGTTTTCGCAACTGCAGCCGAGCTTTCGAACTCTTGCCAGGCAGTTTCTGGATTCGTATGGATTTTGTGACTAAGCGTTAGCAATACCTTGCCTACTTCAGCTACTCGATTAATTACCAGTTGCTTATGATCTGACATGTCTATTCATCTCCTGGAACACCATATGAAGGCGCAGAGTCTGGGTTAAGTGCTCGCGTCAAATAATCCTGTGACTGTGGAGCCCAAACTTTGTACAAATCTCTTAGTTTTGAAATCGGGTCTTCATCCCAATCAACTCGAAGATTAGTTGTGGGCCAGGAAACTTCAGTTGCCACAAGCACGGCTGCTGAGTGCACTGGTCCCGCTTCGCCACCGGCTTTAACACCTGATTCAAGTGCGTGAATCAATCGGTCGGCAAGCTCACTATCAATTGAATTATTGAACGCATCCACCATTGCTTGGATTACGCCATCATTTGCAAGCATGTTTCCAGCAGCTGCCACATTTTTTGCAGTGACTTCAGCATTGATTCCAAGTGATTTTGCACCTGAGTAAACTGCTGATTCACCGGTTTTGTCTACGACAGTTAGTTGTCTAAATTCAGGATGTGTAGCAATGGAGCTGATTTTTGCCAGCGCGTCATGAGCTCCCAGTCCACTTTGCAACGCGTCTAAAAGAGCTGGTCCAAGACTCGGGTCAGTTACATTTTGACTTGATACTGCGCCAACTCCAGCCCGAACATTCGGGCAGCGAGAGCCAACTGCTGGACTAGAGCTGCTGATTGCAACGCCAAATGCCCCAGTGCGCTCGCAACGCGCTGCAATACTAATTGTCATTAATCTCTGGTTTCCGGAATAACGGCAGTGGCATCAATTTCAACTAGCCACTCTGGGCGAGCTAGGGCAGTAACCACGATTCCAGTTGAAACATAATGAATGCCTTTTAGCCATTTACCCATTACGCGATAAACCGGTTCCCGGTAGCGAATGTCAACCAAGTAGATAGTGATTTTTGTGATGTCACCAAGTTCTGAGCCACTTTCTTCGAGCAGCATCTTGATGTTTGCCATGGCCTTTTCGGCTTGTGCCTCTACATCTCCGATGCCAACTGACTCACGGGTATCCAGATCTTGACCAATTTGTCCGCGCAAGTAAACGGTATTTCCAGCTACAACCGCTTGGGCTAAGTCGTTATCCAAGTTTTGCTCTGGATATGTGATCTTGGTATTGAATGGTCGGATTCTTTTGTGAGTCATCAGTTTCCTTCAGTAGGTGCAAGTTTTACGTTAGTCGAAAGCTGGGTAGAGAGAATGGTTATCTCAATTATTGGACGATCTGAGCAATTCCGGAGTAGCTCTTGTAGCTTCGCTGGATTTGAATCTGATCTGCAAGGAATTTTGCGTCATGCCAGACACCCCAAATAAATGCCGAACCGCGCCTAGAAAGCCAAGGTTGACCCAGAAAGTAGATGCCATGTGCGCTTGAGACACCGCGCTGATGCGCTGGTTTTCCTGCTTCATTAATTGCTCCTGGTACCTGGAGCCAGGTGTAATCCGTTGAGTAACCGGTTGCCCAAAGAATAGTCGTGATGCCTTCCTTATCAAGATCTAATTCTCGGATTGGATTAACTGCCGCATCAGGCATAGGTCCCAGTATGTGAGCTTCTGGTTCGAGCGGTAAATCCAAATTGTTTAACTTGATGAATTCATCAGCTTCATTAAGAACCGATAAATAGTTTGTGTCGCCGCGCGTAATGTTGCGCTCCAAATCATCCGCAAACTTTAGTGTGCCATTGTCGTAAGCCGCGGTCAGACCAAGCAAAGTAATGCCGCTGTTTGCCAAATCTCTAAAGTCCACAGTTCGGCCACCGTCAAAACCACTAACGGCAATCGTCACATGTTCTGCGCCCGCAGGCGGCGTTGCTAAGTCCCACTTTCCTAAAACTCCTAGCCACCAGACATTGTCACGACCGCGGTATCGTCGCGGTGGTCGATCATGTTCCCCAACAGATAAGTAGACATCTCTGCCAGACTTTCGTAAATCGGCTGCGATCTGAACTCCAGAAGAACCAGCGCCTACGACAAGAACTGCTCCAGCGGGAAGCTGCTCGGAATTGTGGTAATCACTGGAATGCAACTGATGAATGCTTGCAGACTCGGGAACAACTGGTGGAATCGCGGGCTTCTGAAAAGGCCCAGTTGCCGCTACGACATACTTTGCATTGATCTCACCAGATGAAGTAAGAACCTTAAACCCAGCATCGGTTGAATTCCTTGAGACGGACTTAACCTCTACACCAGTTCTAATTGGCGCATTGAATTTTTCGGCGTAAGCAACGAAGTAATCAGCAACCGCTTCTTTAGGAACAAAGGCGTCTGGATCGTAGCCTTCAAAATCAAGGCCGGGAAAACGATCGTGCCAAGCTGGGCCGTTTGCGACCAAGGAGTCCCACCGCTCAGAGCGCCAGCGCTCTGCAATCCGAGCACGCTCTAAAACCACGTGCGATATGCCGGCATGAGTCAGGTGTTCACTCATCGCAACGCCAGCTTGTCCGGCTCCCACGACCACTACTTCAAATTGCTCCGAAGTCATTTATCTCCCTAGTTCGAGCGCCATCTCTAACTGTGCTGAAGGAATCAGTTTCGGTCAAGCCGATTTGGTTGGTTTTCAGTTTCGCAGGTTCATTCGAGCGCAAATAAAGCAGCCCCACCAATTGGTGGGGCTGCTTTATTTGTTAAAGGGTAGTTATCACTGACTATCCAACCAAGTGGTAAACACCTGGGTGTATAGCTCGCGCGCTTCTTCGCCACAATTCGGAATTGGGCTTAGAAGGGACTTGTACTCTTCAGGGACGATAACGCCTGGATCATTCTTTAGTTCATCAGCCATAAGGTCAGCAGTTCCAGTGATTGCGTTGTTGTAACCAGAGAAGTTACTTGCCGCAGCCATGTTTGCTGGATCCATTAACCAGTTGATGAAGATCTTGGCATTATCAGTGTTTGGTGCACCGACTGGAATAGCCATGTGATCTGACCAGAAGTTCAGACCTTCAGTTGGGTAAATGAAAATGATATCTGGATTTTCCATCTTCATACGATGTGTGTCGCCGTTCCAGGAAGTACGGATGTGTGCCTGTCCGGTAATCATGCGCTCATTGCCACCATCACTGTCGATGACATCAGGCTTGAATCCAGCCAGCATTTCTTCTGCAGCAATGTACTTCTCTTTATCAGTAGTACATAGATCGGAAGCAGGAACGCCAGTTGCGCGAAGCGCAGCAGACACAATTTCTACCTGATCCTTTAGCGTATTTACCTTGTCATAGTTACCTGTGAATAGGTCTTTCCAAGACTTGATGTTTGCACATTCTGGTTCCAGCTTGGTGTTACAAGCAATACCAGTTGTGCCATACATGTAAGGGCCGGTGAACTTGCGACCTGGATCAAAGTACACATCCATGAATTCAGGAGCGATATACTTACCATTTGGGAATGACGCTACGTCTAATTCTTGCAGCATTCCTAAACCAATCATCTGCTCAACCATGTAGTCAGACGGCATGATTATGTCGTAGCCAGTTGCACCGGACTGTAGCTTTGCAAGCAACGTTTCATTGCTATCGAATGTGTCAAGGATGACTTCGATGCCAGTCTCAGCTTCAAACTTATCTAGTAGCGC
>JAIOWT010000031.1 GCA_021742025.1 Candidatus Nanopelagicales bacterium | reverse complement strand
TCAAAGAGTTAAGTGAATTAGCCAATTCATGATCTTGCTTCCAGCATTTATTCCAAGTCCATCGCAGAGCGTTTGGCAACTAGGACCGGTGCCGCTTCGTGCCTACGCGTTTTTTATCCTGGTTGGAATATTTCTAGCAGTTTGGCTTGGCAATAAGCGCTGGGTTGCTCGCGGTGGCCTAGATGGACAAGTTGCTGACATTGCTATGTGGGCTGTCCCATTTGGCATAGTCGGCGGTCGTATCTACCACGTGATGACTGACTGGGAACTTTATTTCAGCGAAGGTGGCAAAGGCTTCCTTGGCGCCTTCCGAATTTGGGAGGGTGGACTTGGAATTTGGGGAGCACTTGCCCTAGGTGGAGTTGGTGCCTGGATCGGGGCCAAGCGACTTGGCGTTCCATTTGCGCCATTTGCAGATTCCATCGCACCGGGCGTTGCCTTCGCTCAGGCAATTGGAAGATTAGGAAATTGGTTCAACCAAGAACTCTTTGGCCGACCAACTACGTTGCCGTGGGGTCTAGAAATTGCAACGGAAAATCGTCCGACCGAGTTCACGCAATTTGAAACCTTTCATCCAACCTTCCTTTATGAAGCCCTTGCTTGTGTCGCAATTGGATTCTTTGTCATGTGGGCGGATAAGCGATATGTGATGGGGCATGGTCGGGTGTTCGCACTCTATGTTGCGCTTTATTGCTCAGCTCGCGGGTTAATCGAAACCATGCGAATCGACGACGCACGTCACATACTTGGCATTCGATTCAATGTTTTCACTGCACTTTTCATCGGAGCATTGGCACTTCTGTATTTGATTCGCTCCAGCGAGAAGAATCCTGGTCGCGAACTTATGTTTGCAGGCAAATTAGTGATTCAGGGTCAAGAACCTGACTTTACGGCTGCGGCCAAGACGGAAGCTAAAGCGAAAGTTTCCGAAAATTCAGATTCAGAATCCAATCGTTCTTCTGCGGTTCAGACAAGCGAGCCAAAGCAACGCGGCCGCAGAGCAAAACCTAAACAGTAACTAGTTACGAATCAATCAGGTTCGCAAGCTTTAGCCAGTAAACTTGAGGTAAGCCTCTTGATAGGAAAACCTGTGCGCCGCGCAAAAATTGTTTGCACCTTAGGTCCGGCTACTGCTACTTCGGAAATAATTAACAAACTTGTTGATGCGGGTATGAATGTAGCCCGTTTGAATCTTTCTCATGGTGACCAAGAAGTTCATACGCGTTCTTACGAGTTGGTTCGCGCTGCTTCAATTTCCTCAGGTAAAGGCGTAGGAATTCTTGCGGACTTACAGGGCCCAAAAATTAGGTTAGCTCGATTTGCATCAGGTCCAGTCGAACTTCGGATTGGTGATTCATTCACGATCACAACGAAGGACGTACCCGGTGATGCAACAATCTGTGGCACTACTTATTCAGGACTACCAGGTGACTGCAAAGTCGGCGATCGAATTCTTATTGATGACGGTCGCGTCGGATTGGAAGTTGTACAAGTCACAACGGACTCCGTCATAACGCAAGTTACTGAAGCGGGCACTGTTAGCGACAACAAGGGAATTAATCTGCCGGGTGTAGCAGTTAGCGTTCCAGCTCTTTCGGAAAAAGACATTGCGGATCTACGCTGGGCGCTAAGGCAAGGCGTTGACATGATTGCGCTGTCATTTGTGCGAAGTGCCGCAGATGTTGTCGACGTTCACAAGATTATGGATGAAGAGGGTCGCCGCATTCCGGTGATTGCCAAAATCGAAAAGCCTCAGGCGGTAGAAAACTTAAAGGAAATCATTGATGCCTTCGATGGCATCATGGTGGCCCGCGGCGATTTGGGTGTGGAACTTCCACTCGAGCAAGTACCTATGGTGCAAAAGCGCGCAATCGAATTAGCCCGAGCAGCAACCAAGCCAGTAATCGTGGCAACCCAAATGCTGGAATCAATGATCACTTCCAATCGCCCAACTCGAGCTGAAGCCAGCGATGTTGCAAATGCGGTGCTAGATGGCTCAGACGCTTTAATGCTTTCAGGTGAAACTAGTATTGGCGTTGACCCACTTCATGTTGTTGAGACCATGAGCAAGATCATTACTCACATCGAAGCCGAAGCACTCGAAAAATTACCTAAACTTGCCGACGATGCCCAAGGTGAAACCGCTAAGGCTATGTGCCTTGCAGCAGTTGATGTGGCAACCCATGTCGAAGCTGTCAGCTTGGTCGCATTTACTGAAACTGGAAGTTCAGCCCGCCTTGTTGCCCGTCACCGAAGCAGGACTCGGATTATGGCATTTACGCCAAACGAACACGTACGCAACCAACTTTCATTGGTTTGGGGAACCGAGACCTTCTTAGTTCCGCGGGTGTCGCATACTGACGAAATGGTGGCACAACTCGACAAAATTCTTTTGGATTTTGGAATTTTCAAGATGCATGACCCAATCGTGGTTATTGCAGGTGTTCCACCGGGCATTCCAGGGTCAACTAACGGCATGCGAGTGCATAAATTGGGGCATGGCGCAGATAACGCCTAAACCTGCTAAGGTGATGAAAGCTTGAAAGCACGACATCCTTTAACACCTGTCCCGTGAGGCAGGAAAGGAGGTAAGAAGATGACGCACGACTTTGAGCCGCAAGGACGCGTAGTCCTAGATTCCAGCGATATATCTCGCGCCTTAACTCGGTTAGCCCACGAAATTATTGATCGCACGCAGGGTGCCACAAACTTAACTTTGATGGGAATTCCAACCCGAGGCGCAACACTTGCCACTCGGCTGGGTCAGAAAATATCCGAAATCCAAGGCAGTCCAGTCTCGGTTGGCGCAATTGACATCACAATGTACCGAGATGATCTCAGGTCGCGTCCAGCTCGCGCCCTGCTCCCAACCACCATCCCACCAGAAGGCATCGAAGGTCGCCTGGTGATCTTGGTTGATGACGTACTTTTCTCAGGACGGACAATCCGAGCAGCCCTGGATGCAATTTCCGAACATGGTCGCCCAGAGCTTGTACAACTTGCCGTACTGGTCGATCGTGGCCACCGCGAACTTCCAATTCGCGCCGATTACGTAGGAAAGAATTTGCCGACCTCTAGATCGGAAAAGATCCAAGTGAACTTGATTGAACACGACGGAGTCGATGACGTTCGAATCGAGCGTGAATCATGAAGCATCTATTAAGCGCTGCAGATTTAAGTTACGAAGATGCAATCTTGGTTTTAGACACTGCCAAGCAACTAGCTGCTGCCACGGAGCAAGGAGTTGGCAAACTTCCACCGCTACGTGGTCGCACCGTCGTAAACCTGTTCTACGAAGACTCAACTCGCACCCGAATTTCATTTGAAGCTGCGGCAAAACGATTGAGCGCAGATGTCATCAACTTTTCCGCCAAAGGATCTAGCGTTTCCAAAGGTGAAAGTTTGAAAGACACCGCACTGACTCTTGAAGCCATGGGAGCCGACGCGGTGGTAATTCGTCATAACAGCAGTGGCGCACCGCATCGATTAGCAAATGCTGGTTGGATTTCTGGGGGAGTTGTAAATGCTGGCGACGGCACGCATGAACATCCAACGCAAGCGCTGCTAGATGCCTTCACGCTGCGTAATCACCTTCGAAATGGCGAAGGTGACTTAACGGGCGTGAATGTGACCATAGTTGGCGACATCTTGCACAGTCGTGTGGCTCGATCAAATGTCTTGCTGCTAAACACGCTTGGCGCAAAAGTTCGATTAGTTGCGCCGCCAACTTTACTTCCGTATGGCGTTGAAGATTGGGATTGCGAAGTTTCCTACGATCTCGATGCATCCTTAGAAGGCTCTGATGCCGTAATGATGTTGCGCGTACAGCGCGAGCGAATGAATGCTGCTTACTTTCCAAACGCACACGAGTACAGCAGTCGGTATGGCTTGAACGTGGCTCGAATGAATCGCCTTGGTGAATCTGCAGTAGTCATGCACCCAGGTCCAATGAACCGAGGTATGGAAATTTCAGCAGATGTCGCAGATTCCCAGCGCTCAGTGATTGTTGAGCAAGTTGCCAATGGCGTCAGTGTGCGCATGGCTGTCCTGTACTTAATTCTTGGCGGATCGGAGTCAATGTAATGACTAGCTACGTAATCAAAGACGTCGCAATTTTGGATGGGAAACCAACTGACATTGTTGTTAAAGATGGTGTGATCGCCCAGATTGGTTCTGGCCTAACTGCAGACCAGACCGTAGACGGTTCAGGCTGTGTTGCATTGCCTGGTCTAGTTGACCTTCACACTCACTTACGTGAACCTGGCCGCGAAGATGCCGAAACAGTTTTGTCGGGAAGTCGCGCCGCAGCTATGGGCGGATTTACTGCAGTGCACGCGATGGCAAACACTAATCCGGTTGCTGATACTGCAGGTGTTGTTGAACAAGTTTGGCGACTTGGTCAAGAAGCTGGGTTAGTAGATGTGCGTCCAGTTGGCGCAGTCACTATGGGACTTGAAGGAACTGCGCTTGCTGAACTAGGTGCGATGGCAGATAGCGCAGCAGCAGTTCGAGTGTTCAGTGATGACGGTAAGTGCGTACATGATGCTGCGTTAATGCGTCGAGCACTTGAGTATGTAAAGGCCTTCGATGGTGTAGTTGCCCAGCATGCTCAAGAACCAAGATTGACTGAAGGCGCCCAAATGAATGAAGGCGTTGTTTCTGGAAAGTTGGGCCTTGCCGGCTGGCCAGCAGTCGCCGAAGAAGCGATCATCGCGCGTGATGTATTGCTAGCCCACCACGTTGGTTCACGATTGCACGTGTGCCATCTTTCGACCGCGGGCAGTGTCGAAATCATCCGTTGGGCTAAGTCCCGCGGGATTAATGTCACTGCTGAAGTAACACCACATCACTTGTACTTCACTGACGAGGTCGTTGAATCCTACGATCCGATCTATAAAGTGAATCCGCCGCTTCGCACTAAAGCAGATGTCGAAGCCGTTCGTGCCGGTTTAGCAGATGGAACTATCAACATTGTGGCAACTGATCATGCACCACATCCTTCCGAAGACAAGGATTGCGAGTGGACTGCCGCAGCTTTTGGTATGACTGGACTGGAAAGTGCGCTGAGTGTGGTTTACGAAACTATGGTGCAAACCGGACTAATGAATTGGGCCGCAGTTGCAGATCGAATGTCGGTAGCACCGGCTCAAATTGGCAGAGTCAGCACCCAGGGCCAGCCAATTGAAGTTGGTTCCCCTGCAAACTTGGTAATTTTTGATCCCCGTGCAAGTCAAGAAGTGGACGCACGAAAGACTGTAAGTGCAAGTCGTAATACCCCGTACGCAGGACGCACCCTTCCCGGCAAAGTTGTTGCAACGTTCTATCGCGGTAAACCAACTGTGCTGAACGGAGAACTTAACGCATGACCCGAGCCGTCCTAGTACTTGAAGATGGTCAAGTATTCACAGGTCGTTCATATGGTGCCGATGGAAGTGCTTTTGGCGAAGCCGTTTTCTCAACTGGAATGACGGGGTACCAAGAGACAATCACTGACCCTTCATACTGTGGTCAAGTAGTAGTGCAAACAGCTCCTCATATAGGAAACACCGGCTGGAACGATGAAGACGACGAATCACAGCAAATTTGGGTTTCTGGTTACGTAGTCCGTGACCCAGCTCGCCGCCCATCAAACTGGCGCTCAACCATAAGTCTTGATGATGAACTTCGAAACCAAAATGTAGTTGGCATTAGTGACGTTGATACTCGTGCTTTGACAAGACACTTACGCGAACATGGCGCGATGCGCGTTGGCATCTTTTCTGGCACTGCCGCTGAACAAGACATCGAATCATTGTTGAACAAAGTTCGCGAAGTTCCAGAAATGTCGGGCGCTAGCTTTTCCGAGACCGTTTCAACTAAGGAAACTTACATAGTTCCTGCAGTCGGAACCAAGAAGTTTCAAGTTGCCGCCCTTGACTTAGGAATTAAGTCGATGACTCCGCATTTGATGGCCCAGCGGGGGATTGAAGTTCATGTCGTTCCCGCAAACATCTCGGCTGAAGATTTGTTAGCAGCCGGCCCAGATGGCATCTTCGTTTCAAATGGCCCAGGTGATCCGGCAACTGCGTTACACGCAATTTCACTTGTGCAAGCAACACTTGATGCCAAGCGACCATTCTTTGGCATTTGTTTTGGGAATCAAATCCTAGGACGTGCGCTGGGTTTTGGTACCTACAAACTTCGTTACGGACACCGTGGAATCAATCAGCCAGTTATGGATCGCACGACTAACAAAGTTGAAGTGACTGCACATAACCATGGGTTTGCAGTTGATGCGCCGATTGATCGAGACTCCCAAACGCCTTACGGCACAGTTCGAGTAAGCCATGTATGTCTAAACGACAATGTGGTCGAAGGTTTGGAATGTGTAGACGTTCCAGCATTCAGTGTTCAGTACCACCCTGAAGCAGCCGCTGGCCCGCATGATTCGGCTTACTTGTTTGATCGATTTGTTGAACTGATGGAGGGTAAGCGCTAATGCCTCGTCGCAGTGACATCAAATCAGTGATGGTTATTGGTTCAGGACCGATTGTTATCGGCCAAGCCTGTGAATTCGATTACTCCGGAACTCAAGCTTGTCGAGTACTAAAGGCTGAAGGCCTTCGAGTAATTCTGGTTAATAGCAACCCAGCGACAATCATGACTGATCCAGAGTTTGCCGATGCCACGTACATCGAGCCGATTACTCCCGAAGTGGTAGCCACAATCATTGAGCGCGAGCGACCCGACGCGCTACTTCCAACACTTGGCGGTCAGACCGCACTTAACACTGCAATCGCATTGTTTAAAAATGGCGTCTTGGATAAATACAACGTAGAACTAATCGGTGCTGACGTTGATGCCATCGAACGCGGTGAAAACCGCGAGCTATTCCGCCAGATTGTCGCTGACATTGGTGGCGAAAGTGCAAAGTCTTTTGTTTGTCACACGATGCAAGATTGCTTAGATGGCGTAAAAGTACTTGGTTACCCGGTTGTAGTCCGGCCATCTTTCACTATGGGTGGCGCCGGTTCAGGTATTGCCTACAGCGAAGAAGATTTACATCGAATTGCTGGACTTGGATTGCAAGCCAGCCCAACGACTGAAGTTCTACTCGAGGAATCAATCATCGGCTGGAAAGAATACGAACTTGAGTTAATGCGCGACAACAAGGACAACGTGGTAGTCGTTTGTTCCATTGAAAACGTTGACCCAATGGGTGTTCATACTGGCGATTCCATAACAGTTGCGCCTTCAATGACTCTTACCGATCGCGAGTTTCAAAAGCTTCGCGACCTTGGCATCGCAATCATTCGCGCCGTAGGTGTAGATACCGGTGGTTGCAACATTCAATTCGCAGTCAATCCGGCAGATGGTCGCATCATTGTGATCGAAATGAACCCTCGAGTCTCGCGATCATCAGCTCTTGCCAGTAAGGCAACTGGATTCCCGATAGCAAAGATCGCTGCGCGCCTAGCAATCGGTTACACCCTCGATGAAATTCCAAATGACATCACCAAAGAAACACCAGCCTCATTTGAGCCATCATTAGATTACGTAGTTGTAAAGATTCCACGATTCGCATTTGAGAAGTTCCCAAATGCAGACCAGACGTTGACTACAACAATGAAATCAGTGGGCGAGGCGATGGCTATCGGTCGTAACTTCACCGAGGCCTTGCACAAGGCACTTCGCTCGATAGAACGTAAAGAAAACCTTTTTGTCTGGTCTCAAGATCCAAAGTCAATAGACATCGCTGACTTGCTAACAAAAATGAAGATCCCAACCGATGGTCGCCTAAACCAAGTCCAGTTGGCACTTTGGGCTGGGGCATCTGTCGAACAAGTCTTTGAAGCCACCAAGATTGATCCTTGGTTTTTGGATCAAATCGTTTTGCTTTGCGAAGTTGCCCGTGAACTCAAAGCTGAATCAGCACTGGATCGCCAAACTATCGTTGCGGCTAAGCGTCACGGATTCTCAGATGCGCAGATTGGTTTGATTCGGGGAATTTCCGAAGCTGAAGTTCGCGGAATTCGCCACACCTTAGATGTTCGCCCGGTTTACAAAACTGTTGATACTTGCGCAGCCGAGTTTGCTGCACTCACGCCTTATTACTACTCCTCGTATGACCAGGAAACTGAAGTTCTGCCACGTGCTAATCCGGCAGTCATAATTCTTGGTTCTGGACCTAACCGAATTGGACAAGGAATTGAATTTGATTATTCCTGTGTGCATGCCTCGCTCACTTTGCGAGAAAAAGGTTTAGACACCATCATGATCAACTGCAACCCAGAGACAGTCTCAACTGACTATGACACTTCAAGTCGCCTTTACTTCGAGCCACTCACTCTGGAAGACGTACTTGAAGTAATCCATGCGGAAACTTTGGCTGGACCGGTGCTTGGTGTTATCACTCAACTTGGTGGCCAAACTCCACTTGGTTTAGCGCAAGGACTGAAAGACGCGGGTGTAACGTTACTTGGAACTGCGCCAGAGGCAATTCACCTTGCCGAAGAGCGCGGCGCGTTTGGCGAAGTCCTCGAAAAGGCCGGATTGCCATCACCAGAACACGGTATGGCTACTTCGTTTGAGGATGCCCGAGAGATTGCCAATCGAATCGGATACCCAGTTCTGGTTCGCCCGTCATTTGTACTTGGTGGCCGTGGCATGGAAATTGTTTACGACGAAACTATGTTGCATGATTACCTAACTCGAGCAGCGCAAGTCAATCCGGAGCATCCAGTTCTGGTAGATCGCTTCTTAGATGATGCGATTGAAATCGACGTTGATGCGCTTTATGACGGAACTGACCTTTATCTCGGTGGTGTCATGGAACACATCGAAGAAGCTGGAATCCATTCGGGTGACTCCGCTTGTTCACTTCCGCCTTACACACTTGGTCCGGCTGAAATCGACCGGATCCGAACTTCAACTCTTGGAATTGCAAAAGGTGTTGGCGTACGCGGCCTGCTAAATGTGCAATACGCCCTAGCTAATGGAATTTTGTATGTACTCGAAGCAAATCCTCGGGCTTCGCGCACGGTGCCATTCGTTTCCAAAGCAACTGGTATCTCATTGGCAAAAGCTGCAGCTCGAATCGCAGTAGGGGATTCAATCGCAACCCTTCGCATGGAAGGCTTCTTGCGCCCAGTTGGTGACGGTGGGGATGCACCAGTTGGAAGCGCAGTGAGCGTTAAGGAAGCAGTCCTACCATTCGCCAGATTTATGGGCGTAGACACAGTGCTTGGCCCTGAAATGAAATCAACCGGTGAAGTCATGGGAATCGATGTGGACTTTGGAACTGCGTTTGCT
>JAIOWT010000030.1 GCA_021742025.1 Candidatus Nanopelagicales bacterium | reverse complement strand
ATCGAGTTCTTGATGTTGAATTCAACAAAATCAACACCAACCAGTCCGGTCTTGCGCAGGCTAAATCTGCCACTGCATTGGGAACTGAATTCGCACGTGTCGAAGACGGTCACTTCAACCCTGCAAACAAGAATGAGTACTTCTTCATCACAACTCAGTCAGATTCACACCTTAATTCGGTTGATTCGCTGAACGCAGTAAAGAATGTTGGCTGGACGGGACAAGCTACCAGTGACGGTGCGACTGTAAGCAGTCCAGCTGTTAAGGAAAACGCATCAGACTCAACCCCTGCTCGTGATGGTGGCGCACTCTGGAAACTAACGTTCGTGAATGTTAACCAGCCAGAGTTGGGTGCAACCTTGGATCTAGTCCTTAATGGTTCTGAAGCACCTATGGTTACCACGTTAGATCCATCACCGTTAAAGGTTAACAAGTTGGACAACATCACCATCTCTGATGATGGCACTGTTGCTTTCTTGCAAGAAGATCCAGGTGGCAATGACCAGGTAGCACGTTTACTTGCAGTTCGTTTGTCAGATCGCAAGCTTGTTTCAGTTGCAACATTTGATCCAAACATGTTCGGTGTATCCGGATCTGTCGGCAATGCAAATGCACAAATGACTAACGATGAAGAGACCTCAGGTATTTTTGACGCCACGAAGTTGTACGGTGGAACCGGATCAACATTCGTATTCAACGCTCAGATTCACCCAGTTAGCACATTGGGTGGCTTGAACTCATCTTCAAACGGCCTGTCATTTGCTTCAGATCCACTAAAGGCAACAGCTACCGCATTACTACGCCCAGACTTGCGCACTAAGGCAGTCGAAGTTGCCGTATCCGCAGTAAGTGTTGCTGCAGAGTCAGGCACAACAACATTTAGCCGAGACATGACGCTAACAGTTGCCGATGGCACCAAGGTTGTGGCAAACGACATTATCAATGTTGTTGGCCTAACTCGTGCACACAACGGTACCTACTCTGTTAAGTCAGTAACTGGCAACTCAGTTGTGGTCAGCTTGTACTCAGGTAAAACTGCAAGCATCTCGTCGGCACGCTATGACAACCCAGCGGTTGTTGGTACCGGACGTCTGTTTGTCAGCAATGCAGATGAGGACTTGGCAATCAAGACAGCAATCATCGAAGGTGGCGGACTTTACACCTTGAAGATTACGTCTCTGTCAGCTCTATTCAACTAACCAAAGCGAAATAGCAAGGCGAACCGGTAGTCATTGATTGGCTACCGGTTCGCCTATTCGCTGTAATCTGTACTTTAAGCCTTTAACGCTCTAGTTATTCAAAAGGAAAATTCGATGACCAGCACTTTGGACCTTGAACCAACACCCCAGGCCATAACCGTCCGTCGCACCAGAGGCGACCGGATATTTCGTGGCGTATTGATTTTAGGTGGCCTGACTTCCTTCTTAGTTCTTGCGGGAATCTTTGGCTACTTGGCTCAGAGTGCGGCTCCCATACTTCAGGCTTTCGGAATTCAATTCTTTACCGAAAGCGCATGGTATCCAGGCGATGGCTTGTTGCCATCCGAAGGTTCGACTGACCCAGCGGCTTTTGGCATTCTTCCTATGCTGTGGGGATCAATTCTGATTGCCATTATCTCTCTTGGGATCGCAGTACCTCTCGCTGTTGGAATCGCGATAAGTATTGTTTACCTATTGCCAAAGCGAACCGCTTTTGGCTTCACTGTATTCCTAGATTTGATCGCAGCAATTCCTTCTATTGTTTTCGGACTTTGGGGTTTCTTTGTTTTGGTTCCCCATGGCATCCTTTGGGCAGCTTGGCTAAATGAAAAATTGGGATTCATCCCAATCTTCAGTGTGGAATTCCCGGCATTTGAACAGAGTCCATTCATGGCTGGCTTGGTGCTGGCGATCATGATCACGCCAATCATCGCTGTTGTTACTCGTCAAATATTCGCACTAGTTCCGCCAGAGTTAATTAATGGCGCGCAAGCCCTAGGTGGCTCACGTTGGACCATCATTCGAGACGTGGTGCTGCCGTTTAGCCGCGGCGGAATTATCGGTGGCGCAATGCTGGGTCTCGGCCGCGCGCTAGGTGAAACAGTTGCAGTTTTCTTCGTATTGCAATTGTTTTTTGACGGAGTCAATTGGTATCGAATACTGGAAAGCTCGGGCGGCTCTGTAGCGTCACTCATCATTGCCAAGTTTGGGGAAGCAAGCCCACTCGAGATCAGCGCACTCTTTGCAGCCGCGCTAGCATTATTCGTTCTCACTCTAGTTGCTAATGCAGCAGCAGCACTTTTGGTCAACTCGAGTAAGGCAAAGAAATGACAATTACAACTACAAAATCCAACCAGCGTAAACCTTGGGCCGCTACTGACACAGTTTACCGAAACCAACAATTGCTAGTGCATGTTGGAACACCGTTGTTAGCTGCGCTAGTAGTATCCGTTACTGGAATTCGTGGTGGGTCGGGATTATTTTGCACTTGGTTAGGTCTGCACTTAATCACTGGAGCGCTACTAGCTAAGTTTGGCCGGCGAAAGTACTCCATCGCTAACTCTTCCTTACAAATTTTGTGTTTTGCGAGTGTAATCATCTTCGTAACCGCCGCCGTGTCGGTTTTATTGCCAGTGTTTGTCCAAGGCATCGCGGCGTTTTCGTCAAACTTACTTTTTCAAGATGCATCGACGGTTGAACCTGGAGCTGACTTAACCAATGGTGGCATCCTGCATGCGATTATTGGCACGACGCTTATTGTAATTTTGGCGTCGATCATTTCTATCCCGCTGGGAATTTTAGCTGCGCTGTACATAACAGAAGTCCGTGGAAGATTGACTCCTTACGTCAGATTCTTCGTCCAAGCTATGTCTGGTGTGCCATCAATTGTGGCTGGACTCTTTGTTTATGCCGCACTAGTTATTTCTGGAATTTTGCCGTATTCGGGTCTATCAGGCGCAATAGCACTTTCCATCCTCATGCTGCCTACCGTTGCCCGAACCGCAGAAGAAGTTTTGCTGTTGGTGCCCGATGATCTTCGCTCTGCGGCTCTAGCTTTAGGTGCAACCCAACGAAAAGTAATTCGTATGGTAGTTTTACCTTCCGCCGGCGCTGGCCTGGTTACTGCCTCAATTCTTGGAATTGCCAGAGTTGCTGGGGAAACTGCGCCGCTGTTGTTCACTGCATTCGGGGCCACATCCGTGAATACAAATCCTTTCAGTGAACCAATGTCTGCACTGCCGATTTATATCTTCACGCAGCTATTACTCGGTGGGGAAAATGATGTGGCGAGGGCCTGGTTTGCCAGCATGATTTTGATGATCATGGTGGGTCTTTTGTTTGGAACTGCCAGATTCCTAGTCAATCGACGCAGTCTTGATTAAAACTGGTTAACCAAAAGTTCACCTAACTAGCCTTTATTTGTAAGGCAATAGACAACTGATATTCGGGTTAGTAACTTAATTTTGAGTCAGGTAATTCGAATTACCGTCCTATGAAAGGAGTAAGCATGGCAAAGCGCCTGCTAACGTCAATCGTTTCCCTGGGGTTTGCTGCCTCAGTACTTATAGCTACACCAGCTCAGGCTGAGACCACCCTAAAGGGTGCCGGCTCCTCCTACGCTAACAAATTCATTACTACTTGCGCAGTAAACGATCCTGCCACTGCTGTTTCTTACAACCCAGGTGGTTCCGGTGCTGGTCGTACTGCATTTACCAACGGCACTGTTGATTTCGGCGCATCTGATGCAGCTACACCTGCATCAAGTCTTACCTTTAGTGGAACACGCACTGGAAACAGCGCTAAGTTCTCATACATCCCAGTAGTTGGCGGACCAATTGCTGTCCTTTACAACATTCCAGGTATCAAGTCAGGTGAAATCAGACTGGATGCAAACGCAATAGCGATGATCTATTCCGGCAAAGTAAAGACTTGGAATGATCCAGTCATTGCTAAGTTGCAGACCGCAGCTGTTGCAAAGAAGCTTCCAAAGAAAGCAATCCGCGTTGCTTACCGCGCTGCATCTTCCGGTACTTCAGAAAACTTCACTGACTACTTACGTCAGACCGTTCCATCGGTTTGGACAAAGCCGAAGAATACGACTATCGCCTCCGGAAATCCTGCCGGCAAAATGCCAGCGGGATCAATTGGTGGCGCAAATGCACAGGCTCTAGTTTCTACCGTTAAGAAAACTTCTTTTTCTATCGGTTATGCAGATCTAGCTGACGCTTCGTCTTCGAATGTGCCATTTGCAACAGTCAAGAACGCAAACGGCGAGTGGGTTGCACCAACTTCCGAGTCTGCTTCTAAGTTCTTAGCAGCGTTTAGCACAGGAGCTGGATTTAACGCTTCAACAGGCGCAGTAACCTTGGACTTCAAGAAGAAGATTCCAGGTGCCTACAACATGTCCTTGTTAGCCTATGCAATGGTTGACATCGGTGCTGGTACCGCTAAAGCTCCACAGGTTAAGGCATTTGTTGAGTACATGCTTAACACCTGTGGCCCACAGAAAGCTGCATCGATTGGGTATTCCCCGATCTCGGGTGAATTGAAGACGAAAGCCCTTGCAATTGCAGCACGCATCAGTTAATAAATAGTCAATACCCTGGCCATTAGGCCAAGAAAGCCCCTCTAAATCACTTGATTTAGAGGGGCTTTCTAGCGTTTAGAGTGGCTTAAAGGGCCAAATTCGGTCATATTTCAGGCTAGATAAGTTCATCCGTTATTAACTTAAGTCCGCCCAAAGTGTTAACAGAGCGCTGTTAACCTCACCGAACTACCTCAAATAATTAGAAAGCGGGCTAGTCAAAGTGGAAACATCAGTAGATACAGCAACGGCTACAAACTCACAGTTGCTAAGTGGCGACGTTCACCTTGAGGCGCGCAACATCAACGTTTGGTTCAGTGGCAAGCACGTACTTACTGATGTCAATCTACAATTCCCAAAGAACTCGGTTACTGCACTGATTGGTCCTAGTGGATGTGGCAAGTCAACCTTCATTCGTACCCTCGATCGCATGCACGAACTAATCCCAGGTGCACAGCTATCTGGCGAAGTTTTGTTTAATGGAAAAGATATTTATGGGCCATCCGTAGACCCAATCTCAGTTCGCTTAGGCATCGGTATGGTTTTCCAGAAGCCAAATCCATTCCCAACCATGACGATCCGCGAAAATGTTTTATCCGGTCTGAAACTTTCTGGCCGCAAAATTCGTAATGAAGATGCCCTTGTGGAAAGCTGCATCACTCGCGCTAGCCTTTGGCCAGAAGTGAAAGACCGTCTGAATTCCAGCGCAGGTTCACTATCCGGTGGACAGCAACAGCGACTTTGTATTGCACGTTCACTAGCACTTGATCCAGAAATCCTTCTCATGGACGAACCATGTTCAGCACTTGATCCAGGCTCTACTCGTCGCATCGAAGCCACAATTCGTGAACTTTCTGAATCGATGACTGTTGTTATCGTGACTCACAACATGCAACAAGCCCAGCGCGTTTCTGATCAAACTGCATTCTTCTTAGCTGAAGAAGGCGAGCCAGGTTGCGTAGTTGAATTCGGTCCAACCGATAGCTTGTTCAGCGCACCTAACGATCCACGTACTGAAGATTACGTAAACGGTCGCTTCGGGTAACCATTAGTCACCAATTAGGTGACGAAATGCTTCTAGGTTTGAAAGATCCATTCCTTTACTCGTGCGCCATGCCCACTCACGTTCGATGGCGGACTTGAAACCTAGTTCTAGCAGTATGTTGAACGAGTTATCACTGGTTTGTAGCATCACACCAAGTATTTGATCAATCTGATCAAGATCGACAGTGGCAATTGGCAAAGTTCCCGACAGATAGATGTCGCCTAAGTGATCCACACAATAGTTGATCACTAGCAATTTGCGATTCTGTTCCAGTAGCCAACGGTAAACCGCTTCATGGTTTTCATCGGGATTTCTGGCAACGAAGCTTTCAATCTTGAAGATTGTGTCACCAACTGTCATGGCAACATTTACGAACTGCTTGTTAGTTCCTGGCAGGGAAACCACCACGGTTTTCTCACTGGCTAACTCATACTGCAATTCCTGTGAACGCAGAAATTCGGTAACTTCTGAAATTGAAAGCGTCATGCATCCGCCCGGGCAACTGAGGATTTAACTGCCTCTTGATAAACCGAAATCAACTTGTCTGTGGTGTCTTCCCAGCCAAAATGCGAGGCATGTGCGATGGCGCCAGTTGAAAGGCGAGATCTTAAATCGTCGTTGGTTACCACGTCGATAATGTGAGAAGCCCAAGTTGCTGCCTCGTGGCCATCAACTAAGACACCACTGATTCCGTCTCGAACTGCAGTAGGGAGTCCGCCAACGCGGGCTGCGATAACTGGCGTGCCACAGGCTTGAGCTTCAATAGCAACTAATCCAAAGGATTCACTATGGGATGGAACCACACAAACAGAAGCAGCTTGGAACCATTTAACCAACTCCGCGCGACTTGTAGGTGGCACGAATCTAACAACATCAGATACGCCAAGTTGATCGGCAAGCGTAACTAATGCATCGGGACGCTCTAACCCGCTGCCTGATGGGCCACCACAAATAGCAACCACCAATCGACTTCGCAATTCTGGATTACGTTTCAAAATTTCGGCGGCTGCTTCGATCAAAACATCTGGCGCTTTTAAGGGTTGAATCCGGCCCACGAATAACAATACGATGGCATCTTTCGAAACACCTAGGTCTTGTCGAGCAGCAGCCTGATTTCCAGGCACAAACACATCTAGGTCCACGCCAGGATGAACTACTCGAACTCGATTTGGATCTGCGTGATAAAGCTCAATCAACTCTTTAGCCTCGGCATGGGTGTTTGCAACTAGGCGATCCGCTGCAGTGACCACCTGCTCTTCCCCAATCTCACGAATAGCAGGCTCCGGCGCATCGCCTTGAGCCAAAGTTAAGTTCTTAACTCGAGCCATAGTGTGCATGGTGTGCACTAACGGAACTCCCCAGCGCTCCTGTGCGATCCAGCCAACTTGCCCGGAAAGCCAATAGTGACTGTGTACGAGATCGTAGAAGCCTTCGTTCTTCGCTGCCTCAGCACGTAACACGCCAGCAGTTACTGCGCACAGCTGTGCGGGCAGGTCTTCTTTTCGTAATCCTTCAAATGGGCCCGCGGGAATGTGGCGAACCAAAACCCCTGGCGCAAGTTCGGTGACTTCTGGTTCAGCTAATGATGTGGCACGGGTGAAAATCTCTACCTCGATACCACGGGCTGCAATTCGCTTGGCAGTTTCGGCAATGTAAACATTCATACCGCCAGAGTCACCAGTACCAGGCTGATGCAACGGAGAGGTATGGACTGAAAGAATCGCAATTCGATTCAGGCCAGGCAGCGTGTTTTTCATGATTTACCAATTCCAATTTAGCGAAACAAGTGGGCTAGCGTCACTTCTTTGCAAACGTCACTAGTTATAGAGCCCTTTAGTTGCTGGCATAAGGCTGGCCAGTAACTATGTAAATTACTCGCCTGGCTAGCGAAACTGCGTGATCACCAAATCGTTCATAGAACCGACTCAATAACGTCACATCGATTGCAGACTCGACACCATGATTCCAAGACTCAGCAAGGACAACGTTGAAAAGTTCACGATGCAAGCGATCTAATGCATCATCATATTGTTTCATTTTGTCAGCGAGGGTAGCGTCATGCGATTCAATTACTTGACCGGCTTCAGCAACAATCTTGCCGGCAGCGGTTCCCATTTCAGAAAAAGTTGCTTGAAGCTCGGCTGGAATCGAAGGATTTGGGTAGCGTAATCGAACTTGCTTGGCGATGTGAACCGCGAGATCTCCCATTCGTTCCAGGGAAGTTGCCATTCGAATTCCGCCCATAACCATGCGCAGGTCGGTAGCCATCGGTGCATCTAGCGCAGTGATACGAAAACACAACACTTCAACTTCAGAATTGAGGGTATCTATCTGGTTATCGCATGAGATTACTTGTTCGGCGAGAGTTAAGTCATCATTTAGGAGCGCCTTAGTTGCGGTATCAATTGCCACTCCGACCAGCGCAGCCATTTCAACCAACTTGGCGTTAACCAACTTGAGTTGATCAGAGGTATCAGGGCGCATGCTTAAGTGTAATCCTTGGACCCAGAACATGGCAGATTGAAAAACCACCATTAATTGAAAACGCAGGGCAACTAACCGACTAATTTTTAGACGAGATTGAGTGAACTCTCGGTGAATTGAGGCTGGACGCAGGGTAACCGGCGCCTCGGCAAACTATCCTTAATAGGTGAGCTTAAAGGTCGCGTTACCCCAGATGTTAAAAGGATTTTTGGCATGCTGAAACGCCGATCTGGTGATGTCATTGATGCGCATGCTCAATCTAAACAAAGTCAGGCTGATCGGGTAGCCGCATTGAGCCAGATTCTGGATGTCCTTCCAGATGCTGCGGCGATAATTGACGCCTCTGACAATGTCATCGAGTGCAGCGCTAACTGCGTTGCTATGGGACTGGTTTCAAATGATCGAATCGCTCCTGTGGAAATCCGGGCGCTCAATCGAGAAGTTCAGCGACTTCAAAAAACCCAGAGCCGGGAATTTGTAATTAAGCGCACTGGCTCAAAGTTGGCTGACTGGGAAGCCCGGATTCAAATTTCTCCAATTGATGGGGAGCTGAGACTGCTTATTGCCCAAGACCTTAGCGAAGAGCGACGCCTAAACGATGTGCGTCGTGACTTTGTGGCTAACGTTTCGCACGAGCTAAAGACGCCTGTAGGCGCACTGTCACTTTTGGCGGAGGCAGTTCAAGCGGCTGACACTGACATTGAGCAAGTACGTCACTTCACTAGTCGAATGCAGATCGAAGTTCAGCGCTTGACGGCGATGATCGCTGACTTGGTATCGCTATCGCAAGTGCAAGGTGATGCGCCACTTCGAAATTCAGCACCGGTTGATACCCATAACATAATTGCTGAAGCGGTTGATTCAACAAAAATTGCTGCCGAACAAAAACACATCACTGTGACGATTGGCGAGTCCGCTTCGTCGGCGCAAATTTTTGGCGATGAACCACAATTAGTCACTGCTCTTAGTAACCTGATTTCAAATGCGATTAGATACTCGCCAAACAACACTCGCGTTGGTGTTGGTACTCGTTTGGTAAACGACATGATTGAAATCTCGGTTACTGATCAAGGTCCAGGAATTCCAAGTTCTGATTTAGAACGCATTTTTGAACGGTTCTATCGAATTGATCCGGCTCGCTCACGTGACACCGGCGGTACGGGTCTAGGGCTAGCAATTGTTAAGCACGTCTGCGCCAACCACGGCGGCGAATGCGTGGTTTGGTCAGAGCTTGGTCAAGGTTCAACATTCACTTTACGATTCCCTGCCTACCTAAACGGGTCGGCGAATTTAACGGAGGTTACAG
>JAIOWT010000029.1 GCA_021742025.1 Candidatus Nanopelagicales bacterium | reverse complement strand
AGGGTGTCACACTTCGCAGTCAAACCGATACTGAAGTTGTTGCCCACTTACTTTCTAAGCAAATGAAATCCACACCTGGACTAGCCGACGCGCTTCGGGAAGTTTGCCAAGTGCTCACTGGTGCCTTCACTTTGGTTGTTGTGCACGCTGACACTCCAGATGTTGTTGTCGCGGCTCGCCGAAATTCCCCACTTGTCGTTGGACGAGGGGATGGCGAAAACTTTTTGGCGTCAGACGTGGCAGCTTTTATTGCACACACTCGAAATGCAATTGAACTTGGTCAGGATCAAATTGTTGAGATCACTCCTAACTCAATCGAAGTAACTGACTTTTTTGGCAAGCCAGCTGAATTCACTGAATACGAAGTTACCTGGGATGCAGCAGCTGCCGAAAAGGGTGGCTTTGACCTTTTCATGCTTAAGGAAATTGCAGAACAGCCAAAAGCTGTAGCGGACACTTTGCTGGGACGCATTGATAAGTCTGGAAAAGTTACGCTTGCTGACTTGGGTCTAGACGATGCATTCCTCAAGACCATCGACAAAATTATCATCACTGCATGTGGCACGGCTTATCACTCCGGCTTGATCGCCAAGTATGCAATCGAGCACTGGACTCGGATTCCTTGCGAAGTTGAGTTAGCTAGTGAATTTAGATATCGCGATCCGATTTTGACGCCAACTACTTTGGTAGTTGCAATCAGCCAGTCTGGCGAAACTATGGACACTCTGATGGCCATGCGTTACGCACGCGAGCAAGGTGCAAAAGTCTTAGCAATCTGTAATAGCAATGGCTCAACAATTCCACGCGAGAGCGATGCAGTTATCTACACCCACGCTGGACCAGAAATTGCTGTTGCCTCGACAAAAGCGTTCCTAACGCAAATTGTTGCCTGTTATCTATTTGCGATGTACTTGGCACAAACTAGGGGAACTGGCTTCGGCAAAGACGCTGCCACCGTTGCATTAGAACTAAATGACATGCCAAGCATGATCGACTTGGTGCTGGACACAACTGAGGGTGTTAAGGCAATTGCTAAAGAACTAATTGATAAGCAATCGGTTCTTTTCTTAGGTCGTAGCGTTGGTTTCCCAGTTGCGCTTGAAGGTGCATTGAAGCTCAAGGAATTGGCTTACATGCATGCCGAAGGCTTTGCCGCTGGTGAATTGAAGCATGGTCCGATTGCTTTGATTGAAGATGGCATTCCAGTGTTCGTAGTTGTGCCACCACAAGATGATGAATTGCACGACAAGATTGTTTCTAATATTCAGGAAGTCAGGGCACGAGGCGCACTCACTATCGTGCTTGCTGAAGAAGGCGACGAATCCATCAACGAATTCTCAGATCACATAATTCGATTGCCAAAGGTTCCAGCATTGATGCAGCCATTGGTGGCTACTGTCCCATTGCAGATTTTCTCGTGCGAGATGGCAACCGTTAAGGGCTATGACGTAGATCAGCCAAGAAACTTGGCAAAAAGCGTCACAGTCGAATAACTAACGTTGCTGTTGCTTCCGCTCAACAGCACCGATACCTCCACTGTAGCCAGAGTTACCCGTGTTGCAAAAATGACATAACTATCTTCCCTGGTATTGCTGGGAATAGGTAGGTCAAGTTTGAAAAAACCAGTATTCACGGCAAAGTTAAGTCATGGCCATAGTTGGAATCGGTGTTGATGTCGTGTACTTGGCACGGTTTTCGGGAGTCGTTGAGCGCACTCCTGGAATCATAGATCGGCTGTTTACCAATGCTGAGCAAACCAGCACTGAGGGTCATCAGTTGCCTTTGATTTCACTGGCTGGCCGGTTTGCCGTTAAAGAAGCAGTGGCAAAAGCATTGGGAGCTCCAGCTGGAATGGAGTGGCATGACTGTGAGGTCAGTAATGGTGGCGCTCCGCGAATTTCAGTGAAGGGTTCGGTCGCTAAAGTTGCCAATGACCAAGGCGTAACTAATTGGCACGTTTCACTCAGCCATGATGGTCCGGTTGCAATCGCTTATGTAATCGCAGAGAAGGTTTAGGGTTTTAAATGTCTGCTCATGTAACTGCTCGCATTGATCTTGGTGCATTGGCGCACAACGTTCGCGTGCTAAAGGCGCGCACTGATGGCCGAAAATTGATGGTTGTAGTGAAGGCAGATGCCTACGGCCATGGATTAGTGAAGTGTGGTCAAGCTGCAGTTAACGCTGGCGCAGATTACTTAGGCGTTGCATTACTCGAAGAAGCAGTAGCACTTCGCGAAGGTAATGTGCCTGGCCCAATTCTTGCTTGGCTAAACACTCCTAATGATCGATTTGCTGAATGCATTGCTCGTGATATTGATTTGGGTGTTAATTCGATAGCGACTCTCAAGGCAATAAGCAATGCGGCATATTCAGTTGACCGAGTTGCTCGACTTCACGTAAAAGTTGATACCGGTCTAAATCGAAACGGTGTAACGCTTGCCGATTTACCAGAATTGATTTCTGCACTGAACAAAGTGGAAGCCGAAGGCACAGTAAAAGTTATTGGCGTAATGTCTCACTTTGCTTACGCAGATGAGCCAAGCAATTCAACGATTGCTGATCAGATCTCAGAATTCAAAACAGCCGTTGATTTACTGGAAGCAGCAAACTTTGATCTTGAAGTTAAGCACCTAGCAAACTCGGCAGCAACGCTTGCTTTGCCAGAAACATACTTCAATATGGTCCGCCCAGGCGTAGCAGCTTATGGAGTTTCGCCTGGAGAAGAAGTTGGTGTTGCAACTGATTTTGATTTGAAGCCAGTCATGACACTTTGCGCTCCAATTGCATTGCTTAAGAAAGTTCCAGCAGGATCGGGTGTCTCTTATGCACACCAGTACCACACCACAGCTGAAACAACTTTGGCTTTGATTCCAGCAGGATATGCCGATGGTGTACCGCGCAGTGCATCAAATAATGGACCGGTTTTAGTTGGCGGCGAGATTCGCAAAGTTGCTGGGCGAGTATGTATGGATCAGTTTGTATTGGATGTTGGAAACCTAGATGTTCAGCTAGGCGACGAAGTCGTGCTTTTCGGAGATCCAGAACGTGGCGAACCAAGTGTTGAAGATTGGGCCATTGCTGCTGGCACAATCTCTTACGAAATCATCACTCGCATTGGTCCTCGCGTACATCGCGAATTCATCAATAACTCTTGGTAGCACCTGTGTCATTTTCTGTTTCAACATCTGAACAAATGCAAGCATTTGGAAAGCAAATCGGGGCGTTGTTAACTGCTGGTGATGTTGTTGTATTGAGCGGACCGTTGGGCGCTGGAAAAACTACTTTTGTTCAGGGTTTGGCACAGCAACTTGATGTACAAGGTTCAGTTACAAGTCCGACATTTGTAGTTTCTCGGGTGCATAAACCAAAAAGTTCAGGGCTGGCACTTGTGCATGTGGATGCTTACCGACTTTCGAGCCAAAGTGATTTAGTTGATCTTGATCTAGATGCCACAGAAAATGCAGTCTTTGTAATTGAGTGGGGTAAAGATTTCGTTTCTGGATTTACCGAAAACTGGCTTGAGGTTGAGATAGACCGAGCTCAGGAACT
The DNA here is from genome assembly GCA_021742025.1 of Candidatus Nanopelagicales bacterium. The sequence continues at coordinate 5,860 of JAIOWT010000029.1, read as the reverse complement.
TACCGATGACTCTGATCCGGCTAGTGGAATTCGAACCATTGCAGTTACTGCAGTAGGAAATCGTTGGAGCGAGTTAGATCTAACTGGGCTTGTCGTATGAACGTATTAGCAATTGATACCTCAGTAGGCGTAAGTGTCGCGATCTTGCGAAGTAATGGCGAAGTTACCCAAAGCCAGGCAGTTGATCACGGGATGCAAGGTGAACTCACAGCGGAACTTATCTCCGGAGTAGTTACTCAATCAGGGTTAGAAATAGGCGAGATCACAGTCGTAGTTGTTGGTGTTGGGCCAGGTCCATTCACTGGTTTGCGCGTTGGTCTCGTAACGGCTGCAGTTTTTGCACATGCGAGAAACATTTCAATCCATGGCATTTGCTCTCTCGATGCAATTGCTTATGACTACAAAAACCCGTGTGTTGTAGTTACTGATGCGCGGCGTAAAGAGCTGTACTGGGCGCGCTACGACGGAATCCGTGTTGGCGAACCACAAGTTTCCAAGCCAGAAGATTTGTTGGCGCAGTTTCCTGAGTCTGAGTTCGTCGGCCCCGGGGCACAGCTTTACCCAGACTTGATCAGCGGAAACCTGATGGAGTTGAAAGCTGGATCCTTAGCAAAACTCTTTGCAACGGGAACAGCGCAACTAGTTGATGTCTCACCAATGTATTTACGTAAGCCAGATGCAGTAGAACCGACAACCAGAAAGTCGGTTCTCTAATGTTAGAAATTCGCCCAATGACACATGCCGACGTAGCCGAAGTCCTGGTTATCGAAGCTGACTTGTTCCCGATTGATTCCTGGAGTGAAGAACTCTTTCTTGGAGAACTTGCTGAAGTTTCAATTTCTCGTGATGTTTCAGTGGCAGTTCTGGATTCGCAAATTGTTGGCTATGCCTCGTTTAGATATGTCGGAAAACAAGGCGATGTGAATACCGTTGCAGTGGCTAGAGACCAACAGGGCAAGGGGATTGGTACTGCGTTAATGGACTGGCTTGAATCTCAAGCGACATTGCGCAACGTTCGCGAAATTTTCTTAGAGGTTCGCAGCGACAATGACGCGGCTATGAAAATGTATGCATCGCGCGGCTATGAGCGAATCGACATTCGGCGCAACTATTACGGAAACACAATTGACGCAAACATTATGCGAAAGCGAGTAGCTAATGTCTGAGCCATTGATTTTGGGAATTGAAACTTCGTGTGATGAAACCGGCATTGGAATTGTTCGTGGCACGACTTTGTTAGCCGATGAAGTTGCATCGAGTGTTGATGAACATGCCCGGTTCGGTGGGGTAGTACCTGAAATTGCTAGCCGCGCGCACTTAGAAGCAATGGTTCCGACGATTGAGCGTGCCTGTAAGGCAGCGAACATCAAACTTGCAGACATTGATGCCATTGCAGTTACTTCCGGTCCAGGTTTGGCTGGGGCATTACTCGTTGGAGTTGCTGCAGCCAAGTCGCTTGCTGTTGCTTTGGGTAAACCGATTTACGGAGTTAATCACTTAGCTGCACACGTTTGTGTTGATCAACTTGAACATGGACCTCTTGATGAACCAAGTGTGGCAATGCTGGTCTCAGGTGGGCATTCATCATTGTTATTGGTGCCAGACATTACGCAGGACGTAATCCAACTCGGACAAACAATTGACGACGCGGCAGGTGAGGCGTTCGACAAAATTGCTCGGGTTCTAGGACTTCCATTTCCAGGCGGTCCGTACATCGATAAAGCAGCACAAACGGGAAATCCAAATGCGATTGATTTCCCGCGCGGATTAACGTCACCTAAAGATATGGCTAAGCATCGATTTGATGTTTCATTCTCTGGTTTAAAGACTGCGGTGGCTCGCTGGATCGAAACTGAGCAGCGGACCGGAAATTCCGTGATGGTAAACGATGTGGCTGCTTCATTTCAGGAAGCTGTCGTTGATGTGTTGCTTCGGAAGGCCATTGATGCCTGTTTGAGTAACGATGTTGGAACTTTGGTAATTGGTGGTGGAGTTGCTGCAAATAGTCGACTTAGATCAGAAGCAGCGCAAAGATGCCAAGAAAACAAAATCACACTTCGAATCCCACGCCCAGGACTGTGTACTGATAACGGCGCAATGGTTGCGGCACTTGGGTCTGAATTAGTCAAACGAGGCCGGGATGCTTCACAATTGAGTTTCGCAACAGATTCTTCGATGAACATAACAAATGTGGTGGCATAGTGACGAGTTTTGCAAGTTGGTTAGCCCAAGGTCCATGGCCAATTGATGGCGGACTATCCGGTGAACTTGAAAAGCGCGGCCACAACTTAGCTGACAAGCTTTGGTCTGCTCGATTACTTCGCGATGCTCCAGAAGCAATCGCTGAGGTTCATCAAGATTATGTAAATGCTGGTGGTCGAGTAATCATCACGGCTTCATATCAAGCTAGTCGAGCTGGTTTTGTGGCGACTGGCATGACCGAAGCGCAAGCAGATGACCTAATGAGACTTTCGATCACACTTGCTAAAGATGTAGCCGCGAGTGCTTCAGAAAAAGTCTGGGTTGCAGCAAGTGTTGGTCCATATGGCGCAGTACTAGGCGGTGGCCAAGAGTACGTAGGTAACTATGGAGTAGCGCACGAAGACTTAGTTAAATTTCATCGGGAACGTATCGAAGTTCTAGCTAGTGCTAATCCAGATGTTTTTGCCTGCGAAACTATTCCAGACTTAGATGAAGTTCGAGCTTTAGTTGAAGTCTTAGCCGATTACCCACACATCCCAGCCTGGATCACTATGAGCGCTCAAGACGGAGCATCTACTTGTGCTGGACAGGGAATAGGACATCTTGCAGAGATCGTAAAGGAATGCGAATCGGTCGTGGCCGTTGGAATCAACTGCACTATGCCAGAATTCGTCACTTCGTTGCTTCGGACGCTTTCAGCTAAAACCTCACTCCCGCTGGTTGTTTATCCAAACGCTGGCCGAGTTTGGGACGGTTTAAACATGTGTTGGATCGGTGAAGGTCATGACACACTTCCGACGCCAACAATTTTGGAATGGGTAAAGGCGGGCGCACAATTAATTGGTGGCTGTTGCGGTCTAGGTCCTGATGCAATAACCCAGCTGAATAACGACTTAGCTCAACTGAGATAACGGCGACAAAGTAGTCCTTGCGGACCGGCATCATCTCGATAGATTGCAATCACTAATTCCTGATTTCCTGAACTCGCTGCCTTTACGGCCGCCTTTCGAATTGCTTCGACGTCTAACTGCATTCCCCGCGTCATAACTGTTACCCCGGAAGACTCAACTCCTTTTAGGTTCGCAGATAGTTGCTTTTCGGAGAATTTGAATTGAGATTCAATCTTTAGAACATTGGCAAGCTGTGGTGATTGCACATTCAGTTCAGCAATTGCATTGGCATCATCTGATGTCAACCAGGCAATGTGCTCGTTGACTAAACCGCCATTACAAAGCAGCGCAACTGCATCTAGTGCACTGGCCCGAATCAATGCCGGATCTGGGACAATCAAAAAGCTTCCAAGTGGTGCGGTTGAAGTTGCTGAATCGCCTAATACTTCTAAATGTTTGTCATTTTCTGAATCAAGCAATACAGCGGCGCGAATGCCAGTTCCAGCGCTACTAATTAAGCATTCAACGAGGTCACCATCTGCACTTACCCAACGCGCATCCCAATCCGCAAGTTCCGACTTATCAATTCCCGGTGCAACTTTGGCAATCACTGGGTGACTCCTGGCAATTTGATTAATGGTCTCCCAGCTGGGTGACCATTGGGATGGATTAAAGATTCGTTTAGTGTTACCCATTGAATCTTTGGCAGCGTTTGGATCACGACGAGCAGGATCGACAAAAATCACGTCAACATCGCTAGGAACTTCGAAGTCGGCGCCATCCGCGCAATGCACCGTGACATTAAACTGCATCAAGTTATGACGCGCATACTCAACGATCTCTGGGTCAATCTCAACACTCGTTACTCGTAACCCGTCACGTGCGAACTCACGGGAGTCAAAACCCAGTCCGCAGGTTAGATCAAGTACATGTGCATTGGCGCCAAATTTTTTCGCAATGAATTCGGCATGGTATCGAGCAACTTCTGGGCGCGTAGCTTGGCTAATCCCGTCATCGGTCAGCAGTAGATCGGCTGCTGAAGTGCCCCACCTATTCTCGAGGCGATGTTGCAGTTGGGATTGGCCAAATGCCATCGAGATCAAATCTGGACCAATATCGAAAAATTGTTTACGTAGTGCGGGGATGGCAATTAAGGGATCGGTGTATTCGCGAGCCGCCTGGATTACTGCCTGCCCCGTTGGGCTCTGTAGCCAAGAAATGCTCACACCCAAACTATGTCAGACCCTGAATTGGTAAGGTTGAGAGGTGTTCACGCGCCAAGTGTGACCCCAGGAGGCTTTTCAAAGTGTCGGTAACCTCGCGCGGATCGCGTCGCTTAGAAGAAGCGCGTGACGAGTTAATTTCACGGGTAGAAAAGTCCATTTCCAAAGATTTAACTTCGGTTGTTTCTCGATACTTTGATCTGGTAGCCCCCGAAGATTTAGTTGGCACTGAAGTTCGCGACCTGGAAGGTTTGATTAAATCCCACGTTGCATTGGGACAAAGTCGAACATTAGGAACATCCAAAGTCCAGGCCCTTTCTCCAAGTCTAGATTCACACGGCTGGCAGTCGCCCTACAGTGTCGTGCAGGTTGTAACTGATGACATGCCATTCTTGGTTGACTCTGTATCAGCTGAAATATCACAACAAGGACGATCAATCCGAGTAGTGATTCACCCACGTTTTTGGGTTAAGCGTGACCAACAGGGTGAGCTACTCGAAATTTTAGATCGCGATGTTTTGCCGGATGAGTCCGTACCCGAAGGTGCAATTCAAGAATCCTGGATCAGCGTAGAGATTGATCGCGAATCTGAAGCTATTGACTTGATCGCCATTGAAACCAGAATGCAACAAGTTCTGGCTGACGTGCGATCAACGGTTGAAGACTGGGCTGGAATGCAGACCAAACTGGGTGAAGTAATTTCCGAAATCGAAGCCGCAGTTGGCATCAGTGACAGAGAACGTCGCGAGGCGATTGAATTCTTAAACTGGTTAACTGACAACCACTTCACATTTGTGGGTTATTCCAACTACGACTTAACAAAGAACGTCCTATCTCGAGAGGGCGCCTCTGGACTTGGGATCTTGCGCAACACAAATGAGGCAAGCCTGTTAAGCAAGAGTGAACAAGACCACTCCTCAATGGCTTCATTAATGGTTGTGACAAAAGCTCGAATGCGCTCTACGGTTCACCGCCCAGTCTTTTTGGATTATGTAGGAATCCGTCGAGTAGATGCATCGGGTAATCAAATTGGAGAGCATCGATTCTTAGGTCTATTCTCTTCGGCTGCGTACAGTCAGTCAGTTACTAACATCCCAGTGCTTTCGAGCAAGGTTGCCGATGTTACCGAATCAATGGGACTTGGCCGCGACTCTCACAGCGGTAAAGACTTGATGCAATTCTTGGAAACTTACCCACGCGATGAGATGTTCCAAATCTCAACTGATGAATTAGTAGATGTAGCTCGCCGGGTTTTGCAATTGCAAGAGCGCCGCCAAGTGCGGGTATTTACCCGCACTGAAATCTTTGGTCGATACGTTTCTGCTTTGGTGTATTTACCGCGAGATCGCTACACGACAGAAGTGCGACTTCGCATGGAGACCATTTTGTTGCAGGCATATGGCGCAACTTCTATCGATCACACTGCTCGGGTTTCTGAATCCGTTTTGGCCAGACTTCATTTTGTGGTACTAAAGCCGATTGGTAGAGCCATCCCAGACATCGATTTAGAGCAACTCGAAGCAGACCTTGCTGATGCAACTCGAT
>JAIOWT010000028.1 GCA_021742025.1 Candidatus Nanopelagicales bacterium | reverse complement strand
CAATTCATTGCCGAAAAGCTAGCTGGGCACAGCAAGGTTAGTGCTGTGCATTACCCAGGACTTGGGGGTCACAAGAATGCAGACATTGCAAAACGGCAATCTGATGGCCCAGGATTTATGTTGGCTTTTGAAGTCGACGGTGATGCCGAAGATGCTGAGCGAGTGTGTCAATCAGTTGAGCTAATTACCTACGCAACTTCACTTGGTGGAGTCGAAACATTAATGGAACGCAGGCGCAGATGGCCAAAAGAAAACTCTGCAGTTCCTGATAACCTAATTCGTATCTCTGTTGGAATCGAGAACGCGAACGATATTTGGGCAGATCTCGAACAAGCACTTAATGCCACTGGTGAAATTGAAAACCAAACTCAACCAAAAATGGGCTACTAGTAACTACTCGTGCTCCATGAGTTCTTGACCTTCCTCGGCCGTAGTCGGGCGAGACATGAAGGCCTTTAAGACTTTCTCGGCGCTAGTTCCATGATGAATAACGTTTACGACTTGCTCGGTGATTGGCATCTCAACGCCATGTCGGTTAGCTAGATCCAAAATAGATTGACAGCTCTTTACACCTTCGGAAGTTGTTTTAGTCAAAGCTTGCGCCTGGTCAATAGTTTTACCTTCACCCAGGTAAACCCCAATGGTTCGGTTCCGAGATAGCGGCGACTGACAGGTTGCAATCAAATCGCCAACGCCAGCAAGGCCTGCAAATGTTAATGGGTTAGCGCCAAGTGCAACGCCAAGTCGGGACATCTCAGCTAAGCCTCGAGTCATTAGCGCAGATTGGGAGTTTTCGCCATACCCAAGCCCAACGGCCATTCCGTTTGCCAGCGCAATTACATTCTTTACGGCTCCGGCAATTTCAACACCGATCACATCTGTTGTGTAGTACGGACGGAAATAATCTGTGGTGCAGGCATCTTGTATCTGAATTGCGAACTCTTCGTTTACGCAAGCAACAGTGGTTGCTGCTGGCTCGCGAGCTGCAATTTCGTTCGCCAAGTTTGGCCCCGAAACAACCGCAACTCGATCGGGATCTACTTTTGCTACCCCGGCAATAACTTCAGTCATGCGCTCGGCAGTGCCTAACTCGACGCCCTTAATGAGTGAAACAAGTACCGAGTCGTTTGGAATCGACAAACTCCATGCCGAAAGATTCCCTCGCAGAGTTTGGGCTGGCATCGCAAGCACAACCAGGTCAGCGCCAGTCAACGCTTGATCTGGATTAGAAGTTGCCACAATATTTGTCGGAAGAGCTAATTCCGGAAAGTATGCGTGGTTAATGTGAGTGGAATTAATATCTTGCGCAATCGAAATATTGCGCGCCCATAAGGAAACATCACACCCAGCATCAGACAGAATCATCGAGAATACTGTTCCCCAAGAACCAGCACCCATTACTGCTACCCGCATTATGAGTCTGCTTTCTTTTGAAGTGCAATCCGACGATCAAGTGGCTCGGCAGGCGGAACTTCGCCTCGTTGCTCTGCCAATATTTTAGTAATTGCCAACATGATTCGTTCGGTGGCTTCCCGCAGCGTTGCCGCAGTTACCGGTTGTGTTCGTAAATCTTCTAAGTCCACAGCTGGTCCAGCCCAGACATGCATGGTCTTGCGTGGAAACAATCTCAGTCGTTTTGTGTAAGGAGCGAGAACTTCTTGCGGTCCCCATTGTGCTGCTGGAATAACGGGCGCTCCAGTCATCAGCGCAATTCGAGCAGCGCCAGTTTTTGCAGTCATCGGCCACAAGTTTGGATCACGCGTCAAAGTGCCTTCTGGGTAGATCACAACACATTGACCATTGTTAATTGCAGTGATTGCCTCGCGGAGTGAGCCAGCAGCGGCATCTGAGTTTCCGCGCTTCACTGGAATCTGGCCCGCACTTCTCAAAATAGAACCAAGTAGTGGAATGTTAAAGACTTCTACTTTTGCTAAAAACCGAACCGGGCGACCATTGTCGTTTACAAAATGTGCAGCAACTAATGGGTCGTACCATGACAGATGATTCATGGCGACGACAATTCCTTGCTCAATGCGCAAGTACTCGCCACCTCGCCAGTCCCGCGATGTTGCTGCTTTCAAGATTGGGCGCAAGATGAATTCAATGATCCAATACCAAAAGCCTCGTGGGGACTGTGGCGGGAATTTACTCATGACTTAATCATCCTGACATAAAAATGGATCGGACTCGTTGGTTTCCCAACGAGTCCGATCGCTTTAAGCTTTGAGGCTTATTTGCCTGAAACCTTTTTCTTGAATTCAGCGCCTGCGCGGAACTTAGGTACTGATGTTGCTGCAATCTGAACTGGAGCACCAGTCTGTGGGTTGCGGCCAGTACGAGCTGCGCGGTCTGACTTCTCGAAGATGCCGAAGCCTGTTAGGGAAACCTTGTCACCCTTGGCTACTGCGCGGGAGATGCTGTCGAAAACTGCATCTACGGCTGCGGTAGCGTCTTTTTTGCTTAGGCCTGCGGCTTCAGCAACTCCATCAATTAGTTCTGCCTTGTTCACTTTGGATCCTCCATAGTTACCCGACCTCCATTGATGAATGCCGGCGATCTTTGTTGTCATTAACCCTTGCGAATTAACGGCGATTGAGTTGTTCCAGACTTCCCCGCCTGGCTCACTTGTGACTTTACGGCTCAAAATCAAGGGTTTTTAGCCTGACACGCCCAAGAAATGCAAAAAATCCCAATTTCTTGGGATTTTTTACCGATATTTAGGTGATTTAGATAGTGGTGGGCTTAAAACTTGGCCGCTTGGCTTCAAAGGCCGTGATCTCATCTACGTGCTTTAAGGTCAAGCCGATGTCATCTAGGCCTTCCATTAGACGCCATCTGACGTAACTATCGACCTCAAACTTGGTTGTGAAGCCAGCAGCAGTGATTACCTGCGCTTCTAGGTCCACTGTTACCGGAGTACTTGGCTCTTCTTCAATGATCTTCCATAGCTGTTCTACGGCGCTTTGTTCAACAGCTGCAGTTAATAGTCCTTGCTTGCCCGAGTTGCCACGGAAGATGTCTGCAAAGCGGGAAGAAATGACTACTTTGAACCCGTAATCCATGAGTGCCCAAACTGCATGCTCGCGGCTAGATCCAGTTCCAAAATCTGGACCGGCAACTAAAACGCTGACACCTTGGTATGCCGGACGATTCAAAACGAAGTTTGCATCTTTGCGCCAAGAGTTGAATAAACCGTCTTCGAAGCCATGGCGAGTAATTCGCTTTAGGTACTCAGCTGGAACGATCTGATCGGTATCAACGTTGCTCGCACGTAGTGGTGCTGCAGTGCCGGTGTGTGTTACGAACTTATCCATTAGTTGCTCCCTACAAGATCTGCTGGTGACGAAAGCGTGCCGCGGATTGCAGTTGCAGCAGCAACGGCTGGGGAAACCAAGTGGGTGCGTCCACCCGGTCCTTGCCGACCTTCAAAGTTTCGATTGGATGTTGAAGCGCTGCGTTCACCTGGCGTCAATTTGTCTGGGTTCATGCCAAGGCACATTGAGCAGCCTGCTTCACGCCATTCTGCGCCGGCCTCAAGGAATACTTTGTCTAAGCCTTCAGCCATTGCTTCTAAACGAACGCGAACTGAACCTGGCACAACCATCATGCGCATGCCATCAGCGATCTTCTTGCCCTTAAGGATATCTGCGGCGGCGCGAAGATCTTCGATGCGACCGTTAGTGCAGGATCCGATAAACACAGTGTCGATTTTGATGTCGCGAATCGGCATTCCAGCTTTTAGGTCCATGTACTCAAGGGCCTTTTCAGTTGCCTTCTTGTCGACTTCATCAGTGAAGTCATCAGGGCTTGGAACTGTTGCCGAAAGCGGAGCGCCTTGACCTGGGTTAGTTCCCCAAGTTACAAATGGGCTCAGCTTTGTAGCATCAATGATTACTTCGCGATCAAACACTGCGTCGTCATCAGTTGGCAAGGTTTTCCAATAAGCAACAGCAGCGTCCCAGTCAGCGCCCTTAGGTGCGTGCTCGCGTCCCTTAACGTATTCGAAAGTAGTTTCGTCTGGCGCGATCATGCCTGCGCGAGCGCCAGCTTCAATGCTCATGTTGCACATTGTCATGCGACCTTCCATGGACAATGCACGAATGGCATCACCACGGTATTCAAGGATGTAGCCCTGGCCACCACCAGTTCCGATTTCAGCGATGATCGCCAAGATTAAATCTTTAGCAGTTACGCCAACTGGAAGTTTGCCATTGACTGTTATCGCCATGGTCTTGAAAGGCTTAAGGGGCAAAGTCTGAGTTGCCAGCACGTGCTCAACTTCACTGGTACCGATACCCATTCCAATTGAACCGAAAGCACCGTGAGTTGAAGTATGTGAGTCACCGCAAACAATCGTCATTCCGGGCTGAGTTAGCCCAGACTGTGGCGCGATGATATGAACAATTCCTTGTTCTTTGTTACCAAGTTCGTAGTTTTCAATTCCAAATTCTTTGGTGTTGATGCGAAGTGCTTCGATCTGGGCGCGACTGATTGGATCAACAATTGGTTTGTCGATATCGGACGTAGGCACGTTGTGATCTTCAGTAGCGATAGTTAAGTCTTTGCGTCGCACTGGACGACCAGCTGCTCGCAAACCATCGAAGGCCTGTGGGCTAGTAACTTCATGCGTAAGGTGCAGATCGATATAAAGTAAGTCCGGTTCACCTTCGGCGCGACGAACAACGTGATCGTCCCAAACCTTTTGTGCCAATGTGCGTCCCATAACTACCTCCTGTTGCGTATCAATTTTGACATCTCACTATTCGAGATAGCAATATCACTACATGGACGATATTAGTAGCGGTGTAGGTGTTCTGGACAAAGCTGCCCACATTCTGGACGCTTTGGAATCTGGTCCCTTAACTTTGGCTGGTTTAGTGAGCGCCACTGGGTTAGCTCGTCCAACTGCACATCGACTAGCAACTGCGCTTGAGCATCATCGCTTAGTCGCTCGTGATCTAAATGGTCGCTTTGTGCTCGGCCCGCGCGTTGGCGAATTAGCTGGCGCTGCTGGTGAAGACAAGTTGCTGGCCATTGCCAATCCAATTTTGATTGCACTGCGAGATGCCACTAAAGAAAGTGCGCAACTTTATCGCCGCCAGGGTGATCAACGTATATGTGTTGCTGCCGCTGAACGTATGACGGGTTTACGTGACACCGTTCCGGTCGGAGTTGGACTCACTATGTCTGCAGGCTCAGCTGCTCAGATCCTGCTGGCATGGGAAGAACCAGATCGTCTTCACCGCGGAATTCAAGGCGCCAAATTCACAGCTACTGATCTATCAGCAGTCAGGCGTCGCGGCTGGGCGCAATCCTTGGGTGAGCGCGAACCAGGAGTTGCTTCTGTTAGCGCACCAATTCGCAGCGTGCATGGCAAGGTCATAGCTGCCGTTTCTATCTCTGGACCAATCGAGCGCTTAACCCGAACCCCTGGTCGGATTCATGGCATGGCTGTAATGACTGCGGCAAATCGAATCAGTGAATTGTTAAAAGCGCGAAACTAAATGGGCATTTAGAACTTTGCCCGGTTTACGTTATTGTGAACAGGTGCGGCCCCGTTGTGTAGCGGCCTAGCACGCCGCCCTCTCAAGGCGGTAGCGCGGGTTCGAATCCCGTCGGGGCTACAAAATGAAGCGACCGCCCTTGTGGCGGTTTTCGCTTTTAGTTCAACTTTGCTGGGATACCTGGACTCGAACCAAGACTAACTGAACCAGAATCAGTTGGGCTGCCAATTACCCCATATCCCAAATGGCATTACGAGTGGAAATTCTATCTCAAGGCCCGCGTTTGAGCGAAATGCTTATTTAGCCGTTGGCTACTTAATGGACGCAGTAATTCTGGCAAGAGATCGTTCTTTGCCAAGAATTTCAAGGGACTCAAAAAGTGGCGGCGAAACTCGACGTCCGGTGACTGCTACCCGAACTGGACCAAAAGCAACCTTCGGCTTTAGTTCCAGGCCTTCAATCAAAGCGTTGCGCAATGCTTCTTCGATTGCTGGCGTAGTCCAATCTTCAACTGCTGTTAACGCAGTCAGTGCAGCAACAAGCACCGGCTGTGCATCTGCAGTCAATACCTTTTCCGCTTCTGCAGGCTCAACTGCAAACGCCGGGCTACCTGGCTGATCTGCAAATAGGAATCCAAGCATTCCAATTCCTTGACGCAGTGTTTCCATGCGCTCTTGGACAAGTGGAATCGCATTCTTTAAAACTTCCATCTGTTCAGCTGTTGGTTCAGCCGAGAGAATGCCATCTTTGATTAGGAATGGAGTAATGCGCCTAGCTAATTCCTCTGGGGCTAAAGTGCGAATCCAGTCACCATTAATGGCTGTGCACTTCTTTAAATCAAAACGTGCAGGGTTTGCATTAACTCGCGCAACATCAAAGACCGTCGCCATTTCTTCCTTAGAGAAAAACTCACGGTCTTCGCCAAATGCCCAACCTAGTAGCGCAAGGTAGTTAAGTAATCCTTCAGGCAAGTAGCCCTCTTCGCGATACATCAACAGACTTGATTCTGGATCTCGCTTAGAGAGCTTTTTGTTACCTTCGCCCATCACATAAGGCAAATGTCCGTACAGAGGGCGTTCGCCTTTTGCAATACCAATTGCATTTAGTGCATCGTATAGAGCAAGTTGGCGAGGCGTACTACTTAATAGATCTTCACCACGAAGTACGTGCGTGATTTCCATGAGTACGTCATCAACGGGATTAACCAATGTGTAAAGCGGCTCCCCTGTTGCGCGCACAATTACATAGTCCGGAACATGTTCGGCTGCGAACGTTACATCGCCACGAACTAAGTCCGTCCAAGTGAAGTCAGTGTCGGGCATCCGGAAACGAACCACAGGCGAACGACCTTGTGAATCGAAATCAGATTTTTGTTCAGCGCTCAACGAACGGCAAGCACCGTCGTAACCTGGAGTCTTTCCAGCCTCGCGCGCAGCTTCGCGACGTTCTTCAAGCTCCTCTTGGGAGCAGTAACAATGATATGCATGTCCAGCGGCAAGTAGTTTGCTAGCAATATCTGCATAAATTTCCATGCGCTGGGATTGGCGATACGGAGCGTGTGGGCCACCAACTTCTGGACCTTCATCCCAGTCCATTCCTAGCCAACGCAGCGAATCTAAAAGGTCGGTATAGGACTGCTCGGAGTCTCGCGAAGTATCGGTATCTTCAATTCGAAACACGAAAGTTCCACCAGTGTGACGAGCGTATGCCCAGTTGAACAGCGCGGTGCGAATCATGCCAACGTGCGGGTTGCCTGTCGGTGAAGGACAGAATCGAACTCGAACGTTTGACACAGATTTCTCCTGAATAGTTCGTTAGCGAACAGTGACTGAATTAGTAAGAGTACCAATATCTTCAATTGTTACTGATACCGAGTCGCCAGACACTATCGTTCCAACGCCAGCGGGTGTCCCAGTCAAGATCACGTCACCTGGCAACAAAGTCATCATGTGTGAAATCCAAGAAACCATTTCTCGAGCACTTCTTACTAAGTCACTGGTGTTTCCGTCTTGCTTTATCGCACCATTTACTTGGCATGCGATGTTTAAGTTTTCTGGGTCTAGCTCAGTTTCAATCCACGGACCCAGTGGGCAAAATGTGTCGAAGCTCTTGGAACGAGTCCATTGCTGATCGCTGTTCTGCAAATCTCGGGCTGTCACATCGTTCGCACAGGTGTAACCAAAGATAACTTCGTCAGCACGATCGATTTCAACATTTTTTGCTAATGCGCCAATCACGATTGCTAGTTCAGCTTCATGATGCACGTTAGTTGACTGAGGCGGCAAGACAATAAAGTCACCATCACCAATAACTGTGGTGTTTGGTTTTAGGAAAATTACGGGTTCGGCGGGAACATCGCCACCCATTTCTTTTGCGTGATCCGCATAGTTCTTTCCAACACAAACAATCTTGCTTGGAATTACTGGAGCCAGGATTTTTACGTCAGCCAGGTTTAGGGCAGCAACTGGATCGCTGATGTCCGGCCAAGGTAGCCCGGTGATTAATTCAATTTTGTCGCCAGTGATAACTCCGTAAACCGGAAATTCAACGCCAGGGACCGAAACTCGAGCAATACGCATTTTCTAAGACTACTGGTTATGCAAAAAAGTTCAGTTAACTGGTTTTGCCAAGTAAGCCGTACGAGATCGCATCTTCAAGTGCAAGCCATGAAGCTGCAATAACGTTCTCGCTTACGCCGACCGTGGTCCAACGTCGTCCCTTTTCAGCAGTTTCAATTAGCACTCGAGTTACTGCGCCAGTACCTAATCCGCCATCGAGAATACGAACTTTGTAATCCACAAGATCTAGCTCGGCAATCTGTGGGAAATGCTGCACTAGAGCAGAACGCAAAGCGTTGTCTAGAGCGTTAACCGGACCATTGCCTTCGCCGGTAGCAACAATACGTTCTCCGTCAGCATGGACCTTCACCGTGGCTTCGCTGACAATCTGTCCATCTTCGCGCTGCTCGACAATGGTTCGCCAAGACTCCACTGTGAACTTCTTAGTTGATTTTCCTGCCAAAGCATCTTGTAAAAGCAATTCAAATGATGCATCCGCGGCTTCAAAGGACCAGCCATGTGCTTCAAGATCTTTAACTTGTTCGACTACGCGAGTAATTGCTTCCGGTTCTTTGGAAAGGTCGTAACCAAGTTCGGTGCCCTTCATCTCAATTGACGCGCGACCTGCCATCTCGGTAACAAGAACGCGCATATCGTTTCCAACAACCGAAGCGTCAATGTGGTTATAAAGCTCGTGATTAATCTTCCACGCACTTGGGTGGAATCCAGCTTTATGTGCGAAGGAAGAAACACCAACGTAAGGCTGATGCGTATCAGGTGGCAGGTTGGCAATTTCTGCCAAGGCGTGTGAAATCCGCATCGAATCCTTTAGAGATTCTTCAGGCAGACAGTTGATTCCAAGCTTTAACTGCAAGTTCGCAGCGACCACAAATAGGTCAGCATTACCAGTGCGTTCACCGTAACCATTTGCAGTGCACTGCACATGCGTTGCACCTGCTTCAACTGCCGCAACGCTGTTTGCAATCGCACATCCAGTGTCATCTTGGCAATGAATTCCAAGTCGAGCCTGAGTTCTATTCATTACGTCAGTAACGATCGTGGCAATTCCAGATGGCAGCATTCCACCGTTGGTGTCGCAAAGCACTGCAACATCCGCGCCAGCTTTCATAGCAACCTTTACTGCTTCGACGCCGTAATCAGAATCATGTTTGTAACCATCAAAGAAGTGTTCAAAGTCCACGAATACTCTGCGGCCTTGTGACACTAGGTATTGAACAGTGTCACCAATCATTGCCAAGTTTTCTTCATTTGTGGTTTTCAGTGCTTGTTCAACATGCCAAACGTCACTCTTTGCTACCAAAGTAATAACTGGTGCTTGTGAATCAAGTAATGCTTTAACTTGCGCATCTTCTTCGGCTTTAACTCCAGCTTTGCGAGTTGCGCCAAAAGCGACAAGCTTTGCATTCTTTAGAACTAATTCACCAGCAGCAATGCGGGCAAAGAATTCAGTGT
>JAIOWT010000027.1 GCA_021742025.1 Candidatus Nanopelagicales bacterium | reverse complement strand
AAGGTGGCCGCCGCCATCATCGCTAGCCATGATGTTGCGCCGGAAGTAAGCACTGGTGAAGTTGTTGCAGAAGGAGCAGCGGCTGGGTCCGCCGAAGCAGTAGTACGAAAAGTTGAAGAAGTAGTTGAAGCAACTGTTGAAGAAACAGTTGAAGCTGTTGTAGCCGAAGCTGAAGTTGTGGCCGAGGCTGCTGAAGCTGTAGCTGAAGAGGCTTAAGCAATGCTTGACGAGACTTTAGAACACCTCGTAAAAGGAATTGTTGATCACCCAGACGATGTGGTCGTTCGTGAGAACAACCGTCGGGGTGCAACACTTGAGGTCAAGCTCAATCCTGAAGACATGGGACGGGTTATCGGCAAAGCCGGTCGCACCGCAACTGCACTTCGCACTGTCGTAAACGCATTGTCCGATAAAGGCAATGTGCGCATCGACATTCTTGACGTCGACGGAAGGTAATCAATGCAGCTCGTAATCGGGCGCATTGGCCGAGCACATGGCGTGCGCGGCGACCTTTTCGTTGAACCAATGACAGATGAACCAGATCATCGCTATGCAGATGGAACGGTTTTGATGACTTCTGATAGCACAACGCTCACTGTTGCCACCTCCAAATGGCACAGTGGGCGTTTTGTTGTTCACTTCGCAGGCATTGAAGATCGCACTGCTGCTGAATCTTTACGCGGACAAACCTTAACGATCGAAGTAGACCCAACGGAGTTACCCGAAGATCCTGAAGAGTTTTACGATCACCAACTCGTTGGGTTAAACGTGAAGCTCGAAGACGGATCTTTAGTTGGAGTGATTGGTGAAGTCATTCACTTGCCAAGCCAAGATCTACTTTCGGTAACTCGCGAGGGTGACACTGAAGTGCTAATTCCATTTGTCATGGAATTTGTTCCTGAGATTGATTTAGACACTAAAACCGTAACTATCACGCCTCCTCCTGGCTTGCTTAATGAATTAGAGGCAATAGTTGTCAGGGACGAGGAAGTCTGATGTTGAAGTTTGATGTCATCACAGTTTTCCCGGATTATCTAAAGCCACTTGAACTTTCCTTAATGGGCAAAGCAATTGAAGATGGTTTGATTTCCGTAACCATTAAAGACTTACGTGGTTACACAACCGATAAACATCAAACCGTAGACGATTCGCCATATGGTGGCGGACCCGGAATGGTTATGAAGCCTGAACCGTGGGGTGATGCCATAGACGAATTCACTACTTCTGAAACTATTTTGATAATTCCAACTCCATCCGGAAAGCCATTCACGCAAACGCTTGCGACTGAACTTTCCAAAGCCAAGCACATCGTCTTTGCTTGTGGCCGTTATGAAGGTATTGATTCCCGAGTAGCGGAGCATTACAAGAACAAGATTCATGTTGAAGAAATTTCGATCGGTGATTACGTACTGGCTGGTGGGGAAGTTGCCGTACTTGTAATGGTCGAAGCCATTGCCCGATTAGTTCCTGGCGTTCTTGGAAATCAGGAAAGTTTTGCAGACGATTCATTTGCAGTTGGCGCGATGGAAAACTTGCTAGAAGGCCCGGTCTACACTCGTCCACCAGTTTGGCGTGATTTGGAAGTTCCTCAAGTTTTAACTTCTGGTGATCATGCCAAGATCTCAGCCTGGAAGCACGAGCAAGCAAAATTACGTACTGCGCAGAATCGACCTGACCTAATGGGCTAGATACCTAGCTGAGTAATTGCACCATCGGATCGCCATAAATGTACTCGTTTAACACATAGTTAATTTCTGGCAAGGAAAGCGCTTCGGTATAAGCGGTATTCATATAGAACTTTGAAAAGTCTGAACTCTCAATTGCCTTCTTTGCGCGGGGGTGTTTAAAGTTCAAATACATCTGAGTAGTAACTTTCCTGCGCTCAAAGTCTGTTGTTAGTTTTCCGCAGTTGTAACCAAAAAGAGTCATGGCAGCATCAGCAAGTTCCGGCGTGGTGCGCTCAATTATTCCCATGTCTTTAACTTTTACAATCGGGCGCAGCTTAGATTTGCGCTCCCAGTACTGAACACAAGTCCTTAACCTATCTTTGGCATGAGAGTCTTGGCCATTTACATCGACATAGTTAATAGTTAACTCGTCATCGCGCACTAGATGGAAGTTTTGGTTTAGCCGATTTTGCACCGACCATTTACGCCAGGATCTTGGAACTATAAAGACAATCAAATCTGAAACTTGCGCAGCTTTGTTAAAAAATGGAATCGATAACGAGTTGTTCCTGCCAAACGGGGGATTGGTGATTGTCAGTAATCCGGTCTTATCAATCTCTTGTGCCAAGAAATCTCCACGGAGAATTTTCTTGTGATGCGGTTCAATATCGAAACTGATGACTTTAGTTAGGCCATGTGCTTTTGCCGCGTCAACAAACGCGCCGGTTCCACCAGCAGGTTCAAGTAAAGTCTGCCCAGACAGGTCGCCAATTCTTCGCTCAACATTGCGCAGAATGCGATTTGCAACTTCAGGTGGCGTGTAGAACTGTTCTTTGCCCGTTACTCGGGGATTGCCAAGCCGCGCTTTGGTAATTTGCGGATCTGGCCTGGGCATGAGGAAGCTTTCAGTAGGTGGTGCTCTAAGCATATATATGCACCCACTAATTCGTGGCATTCTGCGGGCAATTTGCTGGAAACCCATTAGTTATGGCAAACTCAATTTTGTTGGAACGTAGCAGCACCGCCTCAGGGGCGCTGAAACATTAAGTTCTAAACAAAACCGGCAAGAACCATTTATTGGGCTTTCGACCTGCGGCGACATGTCCTTCGGAGTAATAATGCATTTTCTAGACGAAGTAGACGCAGCATCACTGCGCACTGGAATTCCAGATTTCCGCCCAGGCGATAACGTAAAAGTTCACGTTCGAGTCGTTGAAGGTACCCGTTCCCGAATTCAGATTTTCCAAGGCGTTGTAATTCGTCGCCATGGTGGTGGACTTCGCGAGACTTTCACAGTTCGCAAAGTTAGCTTCGGAACTGGCGTAGAGCGTACCTTCCCAATTCACTCACCAATCGTTGAGTTAATTGAATTGGTCAGCCGCGGTGACGTCCGTCGTGCCAAGCTTTACTACCTACGTGATCTACGTGGCAAGAAGGCGAAGATCAAGGAATTGCGCGACAACGTTTAATTCTTTACAAATTAGCGGGCTTACCTATTGGTAGGCCCGCTAATTTTTTGTTTAAAAGTATGATGAGAGAACCATGGGACATAGAAAAGACAAGCCAAAAAAGCAGCCAAGTTTGTTACGCGAACTAGTGATAGTCGTTGGCACAGCGCTGATTCTGTCAGTCTTAGTCAGAACATTTCTCATCCAAGCTTTTTATGTGCCAAGTGCGTCCATGGAAGATACTTTGCAAGAAAACGATCGAATCATTGTGTCTAAAATTTCTACCCAGTTCACCGGTGTAAATCGTGGAAATGTAATTGTGTTTCACGATCCCGGTGGCTGGTTAGGCGAAGGATTTCCAAATCCCTATGACACTCCAGTTGGCCGCGTGCTACAGGCCGTTGGAATTGTCCCAGCAAACTCTGGAAATGATTTAGTAAAGCGCGTAATTGGTGTCGCGAATGACACAGTTAAATGCTGCGATCCGCAAGGGCGAATAATTCTCAATGGCGTTGGCATTGATGAACCTTATGTCAAAGAAGGTTCCACAACGGATCAAGTTACTTTCGAAGTTTTAGTTCCAGAAGGCAACGTTTTTGTCATGGGCGATAATCGCGGAAACTCTGAAGACTCACGATTTCATTTAGATAAAAACAATGGCATGGTTCCCGAAGAAGAAGTTATCGGAAGAGTGGCGATGCGGATTTGGCCGATTAGTCGCATAGGTGGGATTGAAAATTAGTTCTACTGCACCAACTCTTGATTTAGAGCGGGAGTTGTTTTCACCTAGCGTTAAATACATCGCAGGAGTAGATGAAGTTGGACGAGGTGCCCTTGCCGGTCCGGTTTCTGTTGGCGTTGCGATAGTCAGTGCCGAGACTTCCCAAGTCCCTTCTGGATTGCGCGATAGCAAGCAAATCAGCAGAGCAGCCCGAGAAAAGTTAATTGAACCAGTTTCTGCGTGGGTTACTGAATATGCAATAGGCCATGTTGCTGCCAGCGAAATAGATCAAATAGGAATCGTTCCAGCCCTCCGTTTAGCTTGGGTGCGCGCTCACCAACAACTGAGCATCAAGCCAGACCATGTGATTCTCGATGGCAAACACAACTGGCTACTAGAGCCAGAATCAGATTTGTTCACAACTCCCATTTCGGACATTGTGGTCCCAGTGACCATGAAGATCAAGGCAGATGCATCCTGCGCTTCAGTATCAGCAGCAAGTGTTTTAGCGAAAGTCGCTAGAGACGAGTTAATGCGGGAAGCCGCTCTCATTTATCCTGACTTTGGCTGGGAAGGCAACGTCGGTTATGGATCCAGCGACCACATGGCCGCCATTGCCAAACTTGGCCCAACTGATCTGCATCGCAAGTCTTGGAAGTTACCCAGTGGCCCGAGTGAATCTGGACCGGCCACGGCATAGGCTAAATACATGTCAGCGGACGAGTTAGAGCGTTATGAATCCGAGATGGAGCTAGAGCTTTATCGGGAGTATCGCGACTTAGTTCACCTGTTTAGTTTCATCGTTCACACGGAACGCCGAATGTATTTAGCAAATGGTGTTGATGTACAAGTTAGAACTAACGATGCTGGCGATGTTTACTTCGAGGCAACTCTGACTGATGCCTGGATTTGGGATATGTACGGCCAAGCTCGATTTGTTAAGAAAGCCCGCATCCTTACTTTCAAAGACTTAAACGTCGAAGAGCTTTCAAAGCCCGACATGGAAGTTCCATAAGTCTTTCCACAAGTTGAATTAGTTCACAGAAACTAAATTCTCAATTATTAGTTGTTCAAAAGTTCCACCATGTACGGGTGCACCTGAACAATATTGAACTTGGAAAACTTGGCGAAGACATAGCCACGGTATATTTAAAAGACTTGGGATATGAAATTCTGATCCGCAACTGGAGATTTAACCGTGTCGAGTTAGACATAGTTGCACGTATCGATTCCACTTTGGTTTTTTGTGAAGTCAAAACCCGGAGATCTACAAGTTATGGAAATCCAAGTGATGCAATCACTCCACTAAAGCTTCAGCACATTAGAACGGCTGCGCTTCATTGGCTCAGTAACAATCCATCTAGACATCAAGGCATTCGATTTGATGCCATCAGCGTTATCTACAGTGGTGGCAAACCCACGACAATCAACCACATTAAAGGGATCGAACAATGACTTTGGCTCGCGCGTGTGGGGTCGTAATCAATGGTGTTGAAGGTTTAGTAGTTGACATCGAGGCTTACTTAAGTCAGGGGTTACCTGGCATGGCAATTGTGGGACTCCCTGACACTGCAGTTGGTGAAGCGCGCGATCGGGTTCGAGCCGCTGTTCAAAATAGTGAATTGCAGTGGCCATCCGAACGTCGAATCACGGTCGGGCTTTCACCTGCGTCAGTTCATAAACGTGGAGCCTCACTTGATCTAGGCATTGCACTATCAATTCTTTCGGCACATTCCCAAGTTCCTGAGATGGCCAAAACAATCGTGGTTGGAGAACTAGCTCTTGATGGCCAAGTGCGACCAGTTCGTGGAGTCTTGGTGGCAGCGCTTTGTGCCTATCGCCGAGGCTATGACACTTTGATAGTGCCGCAATCACAAGTTAATGAAGCCCAATTAGTTCCTGACTTGAAAGTCGTTGGAGTCACGAGTTTGTCGGATGCGGTCGCGTATCTACGTGGAGAAGACTTGAGTAGCGATGCACCAACCGCTATTGAATTTGTCGAAGAACCAATTCCAGACTTAGGTGATGTTCGGGGTCAATCAAATGCGCGTCATGCTTTAGAGGTAGCAGCAGCAGGTGGACACCACTTGGCGTTCCTAGGTTCGCCTGGCGTTGGCAAAACCATGCTGGCGCAAAGATTGCCCGGACTACTTCCGAAGCTAACCGATGATCAAGCCGTTGAAGTTACTGCCATTTACTCAGCCGCGGGTGCCTTAGGTGCTGGGCAAGGTTTAATCAGAACCCCACCTTTTCAAGCCCCACATCACACCACAACTAAAGCGGCATTGATTGGAGGCGGCAGCAACGCAGTTCGTGTGGGCATGGTAACTATGGCAAACCATGGCGTGCTTTGTTTAGATGAAGCTGCTGAGTTCGAACGGTCAGTTCTCGATGCCCTGCGGCAACCACTTGAATCTGGTGTCGTCACGATTGCAAGATCTGGATTTCAAACGGTGCTTCCCGCACGATTTCAATTAGTCCTTGCCTCAAATCCTTGTCCATGCGGAAAATTCATTGGGACGGGCGCGCAATGCAGTTGCTCATCTCAAGTGCGTCGCCGATATTTCTCACGACTTTCTGGGCCGCTATTAGACCGTATTGATTTGCGAGTGACTCTAGAGCGGCCAAGTTTGGCCGAGCTTGATCCAAGCTCAGGGGAACTAGAAGGCACTGAAGTAGTTGCTGCGCGAGTTGCTCAAGCGAGGGAGCGCGCTGCTTATAGATATCGCAATGAACTCTGGAACATCAATTCCCAAGTTCCTGGCCCAATGCTTCGCAGAAGATATCCCGTTTCAGATAGCGCGCGCGAACTATTGGCACATGATGCACTTGAGATTTCAGCGCGCGGGGCAGATCGAATCCTTCGCGTTGCTTGGACGATTGCCGACTTACGTGGACATGCAATTCCAAATGAAACTGATGTTGCTGCGGCGCTTAGGTATCGAGACGGGAATGGTTCATGGCAAGCCAGTTAACGGATCGGCAAGCCAGACTAATCATCACTATTGCTGGTGAACCAGGAGATGAGCGAGTAGGTCAAGCGGTTGCTGAGTTTGGGGCCGCTGATGCAGTTGAACGATGGGAGAGTGGCTACGGCGCAGATGCCATGTGTGAATCAATTGATCGGGTTTTGAATTCGCCTTTGATTGAACAGGCAGTTAAATCTTTGAATTCAGTGCGCGGACGATTTATCACTCCTGCTGATGACGAGTGGCCTCAATCACTCGATGATCTAGACACTGCAGCACCAGTTGGGCTTTGGTGTGCTGGCGGCGGTTCGCTCGCTGAAATTTCAAATCAAGCTCTGGCTGTTGTTGGCGCTCGCTCAGCTACTGCATATGGTCAGCGCATAGCTTACGAACTAGGAATGCAAGGTGCAAAGGAAAACGTCGGAATCATTTCCGGGGCAGCTTATGGAATTGACGCTGCAGCCCATCGCGGATCGTTAGCAGGGTTAGGAAAAACCGTTGCAGTTTTAGCCTGTGGCGTTGATGTTGCATACCCGGTTTCACATCGAGGATTGCTTTCCACAATCACGGACACAGGCGTAGTGGTAAGCGAAGCCCCTCCTGGGTCCAAACCGCACAAACATAGATTCTTGATTAGGAATCGATTGATTGCTGCACTGTCCCAATCCACAGTTGTAGTTGAAGCTGCACTACGGTCGGGTTCACTCTCGACTTCAAATTGGGCGCACGTCCTTAATCGGCAGATCTGGGGGATACCAGGGCCGATCACCAGCGCAACTTCGGCTGGAGTGCACGCAGCGATTCGGGACAACATGATGAAGATTGCAACCAGTTCCGATGAAATCTTTCAAGACTTCAAATCGCCAATGCCAGCAGTGCAACTTGGATTACTTGAAGGCGCAATAGTTGGATTGCTTTCGGAGCGACCAAGATCAACCCATGAATTAGCAATTTACTTTGGTGCCGAAACAGATTTTCATGATCTCCAGGCAACCTTGTCGCTATTAGAAATTCGGAAACTGATCATGCTTTCAAATCAGGGCTGGAAACTGATTTAGAAGTAGGGCTTTGGTCAGAACCAAACCGATGTCCTTGCTATTTTGCGTAAGGCTTGCAACGGTAGAGGTATGAATAGCACTCAGGTGGAAGAAGTTAGCACTAACTTCAGTTCCGCGAGCGCTCGATTCATTCAACATGTTGAGCTTGAGTTGGGTAGAAGCCAAAACACTTCAAAGGCTTACCGAAAAGATTTAGACAACTTGTTTTTATATGTGCAATCTCGCGGCTGCAAGGAATTACAAGATATTGGAATCGTTGAGCTGCGCGGTTGGCTTGCTAGCCAACGGGTGGCTGGACTTTCCTCTGCAACTATCGCGCGCCGGGCCACTTCGATCCGAATGTTCTTTGCTTGGGCTACTCACACCAAGTTGATTACAGAAGATCCTGCTAGCGCCTTAGTGATTCCAAAAGTCAGCAAGAAATTGCCACACATCTTGCAGCAAAACCAGGCCGAGAACGTGATGGAGCGCGCTGCGCTTCGAGCAGATGACAATTCGCCAACTCACATTCGCGACCAAGCAATGCTGGAACTTTTGTATGCAACCGGCATTCGTGTTGGGGAATTAGTTGGACTAGATATCCATGATCTTGATCCAACCCGCAGAACT
This sequence comes from Candidatus Nanopelagicales bacterium, assembly GCA_021742025.1. Next base: position 1,173 of record JAIOWT010000027.1, on the reverse strand, counting down.
ATTCGAGTTTTAGGTAAAGGCTCCAAGGAACGTGTTGTGCCTTACGGTGCTATCGCAGAGAAAACTGTCGAGAAGTATTTATCTAGTTCCCGACCTGCACTTGCTAATGATTCAAGTGGCGCTGCGCTTTTCTTGGGCTCACGAGGAAAGCGGATAGATCAACGAGTTGTGCGTACTATGGTGCACGAAGTTTTATCAAGTCTGGATGGTGTGCCAGATCTTGGACCGCATGGTTTGCGACATTCAGCTGCTACGCACTTGATTGAGGGTGGTGCAGATATTCGAGCAGTGCAAGAAATCCTTGGCCACTCAAGTTTGGCAACCACACAGCTTTATACGCACGTATCTATGGACCGACTCCGCGCCGTGTTTGAGCAGGCACACCCAAGGGCTTAATCCCTTGGGTGCATAAGCATCGTCACGAGCGTGAGCGAGTGGGTGCAAGTAAACACTGTCGAGGGCTTAATCCCTTGGGTGCGAGTAAACACTGTCCCGCGCTTAGGCAGTAACCGCACTCGCTTTTGAACCAGCGAAAGTGGATTCAAGTATTTTTCGCCTCTGATTAATCCCCAATGTAAACAGCTAACTGTTGCTTTAGTTGCACAATGACTTTCACCTGGACTAAGCGTCCCAATCACATCACCAACACGAACTCGTGATCCAACAGTTACCGAGGCGCTCACAGGTTCATAAGTAGTGCGAACCATTCCATGATTGATTACGACCACGCCTTTTCCGGCAACTAGACCTGCAAAGGTGACTACGCCATTGCCTGCGGCTAGAACTTGCTCGCCGCTTCTTCCGAAAAGATCAACCCCGCGATGCCCGGGCAGCCAATTCTGGGGTGGTCGGTCAAACCCCAAGCTGAGTCTGGCTGGTTTTATAGGCCAGTCCCATTGCCTGGCTGCATGCGCTGGACTGGGTTGGAGCAATCCAGCAGTAACTAAGGCAACTATGGCCAAAACTCCAGGTTTTCGGCCAGAAAGTAGACATTTCATGGGATAAGGATCGCCTTGATTTGGGCAGGTCCCAATCCAAGTAGGCCTGCTGTGGAATGGGCTGGGCTGTGGTTCTTGGCCGACCAAAATCCCCGTAAACTAAGGGATGCACCTAGCAATAGGTGACTTCACAGGTTCAACAAAGTGAATCGAAAGACCATCGGTCCCGGCAACG
>JAIOWT010000026.1 GCA_021742025.1 Candidatus Nanopelagicales bacterium | reverse complement strand
TATCTGCAGTTTAAGAATCAAGGAGTTGAGTTCCTTGGTCTAAATACTCGCGACGGACTGGCAGCAGCTAAAGCATTTAACGAACGATTCAAGACTTCGTACCCATCAATTCGAGATAAAGATGGTCAGTTAACTTTAGTTTTTGGAAATCTAGGTCCAGCTGCAACACCTTCCACAATCATTTTGGATTCCCAGGGCAGGGTTGCTGCCCGAATACTTGGACCAACCACTGAGTCAGAGTTACGAGTAGTTCTGACAGCGGTATTGGAAAGTGAAAAGTAGTGCCCATTAACGAGATAGTCGAAACCGTTACCTCTGGTTCTTTACTACTTGCGATCCCGCTAGCTTTCGCTGCTGGGCTAGTGTCATTTCTTTCGCCTTGCGTGCTTCCGTTAGTTCCGGGATATCTTTCCTACATAACGGGAGTGGCTGGGGCTAGGGCTACTGCGCAGCGAACTTCAGTATCAAAATCCCGCGCAGTGTGGGGATCGCTGGTTTTTGTTTCCGGATTCTCCGTGGTGTTCATTTCTTATGGCGCATTGTTTGGTGGCATCGGACAATTACTCCTGGAGCATCAGCGAACTATCCAGATGATCATGGGTGTCATCGTGGTGATACTTGGCCTTGGATTCTTGGGAGTAATCCCAGCAATTCAACGTGACATTCGAATTCATCGGGTACCAACTGGAACGTTATTTGGCGCTTTTCTGCTCGGCGCACTTTTTGCAATTGGTTGGACGCCTTGTATTGGTCCAACCTTGGCAGCAGTTCAAGGTATGGCCCTGACCGAAGCTAGTGCTGTTCGCGGGGCAATTTTAAGTGCAGCCTATTGCTTAGGACTAGGACTACCTTTTGTTTTCCTTGCGCTGTTCTTTGAACGCAGCATTCGAACTGTAAAAGTTTTGCGTAAGCACTCACGGGGAATTATGTATTTCGGTGGTGTCATGCTTATTGTGATCGGGTTACTACTAGTAACTGGGTATTGGAATGATCTAACAATTGGCTTGCGGGTTTGGGCAGCCGATTGGGGAGTTCCGATTTAACGTAAGTTAAATCGGGAATAGAAATGGCTTTAATGCAATTAGAACTATTGAACGGAAGCGGTGAATAAGTAATGGCGACTATGCGTTGGTTGTGGCGGCAATTAACCAGCATGCGAGTTGCTCTGATTTTGCTTTTTTTACTCGCCTTGGCAAGTGTCCCTGGTTCAATTTTTCCGCAACGCGGAACCTCACCACTTCGAGTTAATGAATTCCTAAAAGACAATCCAACTTCCGGTCCGATTTTAGATCGCCTGTACATGTTTGATGTTTTTGCATCACCTTGGTTTGCTTCGATTTATCTTCTGCTTTTTATTTCGCTAACCGGATGCGTGCTTCCACGTGCATTAGAGCACTACAAAGAACTTCGAAGCCAACCGCCAGTTGCGCCGAGGAACCTAAGTCGATTGCCCGTTCACATGCAATGGCAGAGCAAAGCCGAAGTTGCTCAAGTTGTTTCAGAAACTGCTACAGCTTGGAAGAAACGGGGCTGGAGAGTTCGCCAAGGTGACGATTGGATTTCTGCCGAAAAGGGTTACTCACGAGAAACTGGAAACTTAGTTTTTCATTTGGCCTTGCTCGTACTACTAATTGCAGTTGGGTTTGGTGGTGCAGTTGGTTATCGCGGAACCGTCATTGTTCGCGAAGATTCAGGTTTTGCAAACAATGTCACGCAATACGATACGTTCGCACCTGGCCGAATGTTTAGCGCAGATCAATTGCCGCCATTTTCTTTTCAACTTGAAGAATTCGAGGCAACCTTTCAACGTGGCGGTCAGCAAAATGGAGCTCCCCGCGCCTTCCAAGCTGACTTAATGGTTAAAGACAATCCATCAGCAGAACCTAGGCCGGTAAAAGTTGAAGTTAATTACCCGTTGCGCACATCCGGTATCACGGTGTATTTAGTTGGCCATGGTTACGCACCGGAGTTCACTGTGCGTGATGCGGATGGAAAAGTTGTTTGGGATGATGCATCGGTTTTCTTGCCGCAAGACACCGCCTTTACTTCAAGTGGAGTTGTCAAAGTACCTGACACTGTTCCGCAACTAGGCTTACAAGGATTTTTCTTGCCTACCGTCTCTGAAGATTTTTCAAATGGCCCGATTTCGAAGTTTCCCGCTGCGGATAACCCTGAGGTTTATATCAGTGCATGGCAGGGTGATTTAGGTCTCGATTCTGGAATGCCACAAAGTGTTTATCGCCTTGATACTGAAAACCTGGAGCGAATCGGGATTGAAGAACTCGCTCCTGGAGAAACTTGGACTCTGCCAAATTCAGCCGGAACTGTTGAATTTACTGGCTATCGTCAGTGGGCCTCGTTTGTGATCACTAAAGATCCAGGCAAAGGCTGGGCACTTGGTGCTGCGATCGCATCGATCATTGGACTATCACTTTCCTTGCTGATCCCACGCCGTCGTGCTTGGTTGCGGGTGACCGCTTCTGGCAATGGAGGTAATCTGATCGAAGTTGCAGGCTTATCAAAGACTGAAGCTCCTGGTTTGGCAGATGAGATTGCTCAGCTTGCTAAGACAGTAAATGCTCCGGAGGAAACACAATGACAGTAAATGAAACTTTAGCTCAGGCGAGTAACGCCATGGTCTATGGTTCCATGACTGCGTTCACTGGAGCCATGGTTGCATTTAGTATTTCGCTGGCAAAAGGTCGCAGACTCGAATCCATTGAAGTATCTGCGCAGCGAACAAGTTCATCGCATCAAGTGCGCAAGGGATCAACTGCAACTTTAGATAAGCCAGCCGTTTCGACCGCAGTTTCTGATTTCGAGGGACTTGGCGAAGGACGACGTTCCGGAAATATTGGTATGTCTTTAACTTGGCTAGGGACCGTGTTACTTGGGCTTGCCATTTTGTTCCGCGGATTGTCTGCTGGACGGGTCCCAATTGGAAACATGTACGAGTTTTCTTTGGCTGCAGGATTTGCCGTAGCACTGACTTACTGCTTGTTGTCTATTTCACGTGATCTACGTTGGCTTGGAATATTCATTACAGTCCCAGTTTTACTTGACCTAGGTCTTGCTCTAACAGTCTTGTACACCGATAGTGCCCAACTCGTCCCCGCATTGAATTCATACTGGTTGGCAATTCACGTTTCTGCCGCAGTCGTTTCATTCGGCGCATTTACAATCGGTGCTGCCCTATCTGGTTTGTATCTTGTGGCGCAAGCCGCGGAAGATCGCGTTGCAGCCGGCAAAGAGCCTGGCCGAAGCGCAGCAATTGCGCAGCGAATTCCGTCAGCAGATCGATTAGACCTAATGTCTTATCGAATTCACGCCTTCATGTTTCCAATCTGGACCTTTGCAGTTATTGCAGGAGCAATTTGGGCTGAAGCAGCTTGGGGTCGTTATTGGGGTTGGGATCCTAAAGAAACGTGGGCATTTATTACGTGGGTAGTTTATGCGGCTTACCTGCACGCAAGAGCAACTGCAGGATGGCGTGGAAAGAAAGCGGCTTACGTTGCGATAGCTGGCTACGCGACGATTTTGTTCAATTACTTTATTGTGAACATTTTTGTGCAAGGCCTGCATTCATATTCAGGCCTGTAAAAACTAACTATCGCTTTGGCGTTAAGTCTCGCAAGAAACTCGGATCGTCATCTGGCGCGAAAACATCATCATCGCCACGACCCCAACCACGACCATTTGTGCGACCGAACAAAATCCACAACAGCGGGCCAATCACCGGCAAGAAGACGATTATGGCAATCCATACCAATTTGGGTAGCGCTTTTGGATTAGGCGTCTGCAGGCAGTCAGCCAGTGCGTAGACCGAAAGTCCTATGACTAAAACGATTAGAACAAAGCGAGGCATACCTAGATCGTAAGTCAGAATTCGAAGGTTTGCGAACAGACGTAAACTAATGGTGTGAAGCCATTCGTTACTTACACTCTCGCCCGGTTCGGGTTACTAGCTCTCACCTTGGGCTTGGGTTATCTATTCGGCCTTCGTGGCCCGCTTTTGATAATCCTGAGTTTCTTGGGTTCGGGACTGTTATCCCTGGTTTTACTTAATGGTCAACGTTCCCAACTAGGGGGGCGCATTTCTGGATACTTCGCAGGGATCAATCAAAAACTTGATGCAAACACTCGCAAAGAAGATTTCGACGAGTAGTACTACATTCCGTTTGGTGATAACCAGATTGCAACGGAAAGCATTCCCGAGAAAAGCAATAACATTCTTGCCGTATCAGCTAACACCGGAATCAAATCTGGTCCGGTAGCTCCGCTACGTACCGCTTGCAGTGGTCGCCTGGCGGTCAAGATTGCAAACAAGCCGATGAATGCACTCTCTGGCCCAGTTTCGGAGAAATTCATTGCAAGTGGCATAAAGAATCCAAGCAAAATGCAAGCGCGATAAAGTTCACGAGTTTTAGCATCACCTAATCGAACAGCCAAAGTGCGCTTGCCAGTTAATCGGTCAGTTGGAATATCTCGTAAGTTGTTTGCAACCAAGATCGCAGTGGAAAATGCACCACACGCAACGCCGCCGAGCAGTGCCAAAATGGTAACTTGGCCGGTTTGACTGGCACTTGTTCCAGCAACTGCAACTAGTCCGAAGAACACGAATACAAACAATTCGCCATATCCGGCATAGCCATACGGCTTAGAACCGCCGGTGTAAAACCAGGCAGAGGCAATAGCGGCAAGTCCGAACGGAATCAGTAACCAGACCTGACTTAACAAAACCATTCCAAGTCCAGCGAGTGCACTTACTCCAAAGGCAATGATGGCAGCACGTTTAACCTCTTCTGGAGTAGCTAACTTTTGTCCAACAAGACGAACTGGTCCGACTCGATTTTCATCAGTGCCCCGGATGCCATCGCTGTAATCATTTGCGTAGTTCACACCAATTTGCAGCGCCAAACTTACGACGAGTGCTAGCAATGCAATAAGTGGCCGAAACGACCCTTCGAATTCAGCAATTGAAGTTCCAACTAAAACTGGCGCCACCGCAGCTGGCAAAGTTCGGGGTCGGGCGCCATCAATCCATTCGTTACGGGTGGCCATGAAGATCCTTAATGATTTGTTCCTGGGTGCGGGAATACCTTTTGAGTCATTTCGTTAGCAGCTTGCATCCGCAAACTTATCCGATCAATTTTTCCAAAATCAAGCATGGGTAGTGAAGTAACAAATTGCACAGTGCGAGGGACTGCAGCTCGACTGATTTGATCACGAATTGTGGATTGAATCTCGGATATCAAATTCGCAGTATCGGAGATGTGATTACGAGTGACAACATACGCAATTGGAATAGATCCCCATAGTTCATCTTGCAAATCAATCACGGCCACATCTTCAATTGCAGGATGATGGCGAATGAGGGATTCAACAGCACTTAGTGCAACATTGACACCACCCACTGTTACTACGTCATCTAATCTGCCCAAGATGTGCAAGAGCCCACTTGAATCAAGTTTTCCAACATCATGAGTTTGAACTTGACCTGAGATGAAACTCACGGCATCCAAATCTGGCCGCAATCGGTAACCACTTGCTGTTACAGGTCCAGATATTGTCACCCGACCAGGTTCAACATCATCGTGCGTACCTAGTGAAATGTTTACGCCATCAAGTGGACGGCCATCAAAAACACATCCACCACACGTCTCAGTCATGCCGTACGAAACCGAAACCTTGATTCCCAACTCGCGCATCTTGTTAAGCATCGGTTGTGGGGTTGCCGCTGCGCCACTTAGCACCAAGTCATATGACTGCAGCGCTTCAATCCCAACGCTGCCTGATTCAAGGAGTCGAGCAATTTGAGTTGGAACCAAAGAAACCATCAGGGCACGGCCATCAGAATTACTCGCCCGCACCGCCCGCATTGTGGTGGCCGCAAAAGTGGCAGCTTCAAAAGTCCGTGCACCACCAACACTGGGATCAATTTCAAATGGACTGTTATGAAACCAGGATCGAACTAAGACCATGATGCCTGCGATTCGATGTGCTGGCATAGATACCACCCAGCGATTGTTGGTACCGAATCTATTTCCGAACGCTGTCGCAGATGCCGCTAATGCTTGCTGGCTAAGCAGCACGCCTTTTGGAGTTCCAGTAGATCCTGATGTTGCGCTTACTATTGCAATGTCATTTGATTCGAGTGGGTAATCAGGGTCACTTGGTCGAAGCGCTGCCAGAGTTTGACTAACGATGAACTCAGGAGAATCTGCCATGGGAGCGATGGCTGGACCTGAGCCATCAAGTGCTGGGCCAATCACCGAGGCTAATTTCAGTACTCCGCCCATGCCAGGGGGAACCGTCACCGCTCTAAGCACCCGCGGTTTCGGGGTTTTTCTGGATGTGTCAGATTGCGTCATCGAGACTAGCCTAGAGCGAAGAACTATTACTCAAGAATTTCCTAAGGTTTGTTATGGATACCCGAACAAAGTACATACTCCCGCCAGTGGTTGCAGACGACAGTCCTGCCAAAAAAGACCCAAGTTACTCATCGATCACGACTGCGTGCGAATGGGTGCGAACTGGTGATTACACCGACATTATTTTGGAACGATCAACTGGTGAAGATTCGGGCATTGCCAAAATCACCATCAATCGCCCAGAGAAGCGCAATGCATTCCGACCACGGACGGTTCAGGAATTAATTCATGCGTTTGATGTTGTCCGTGATGATCCAAGTGTTGGCGTAGTTATTTTGACCGGCCAAGGGGATTGGGCGTTTTGCAGCGGCGGCGATCAGATGATTCGTGGCGATGATGGCTACATCGGCGATGACGCGGTAGCTCAAGCAGGTGTCGGACGACTTAACGTTTTAGATTTACAAATTGCGATTCGCAGAATTCCAAAACCAGTTGTTGCCATGATTGCTGGTTACTCAATTGGCGGCGGACACGTGTTGCATGTGGTTTGCGATCTTTCAATTGCTGCTGACAACGCTCGCTTTGGTCAGACTGGCCCGATCGTTGGTTCATTTGATGGTGGATATGGTTCCGGATTACTTGCTCGTCACATTGGTCAAAAGCGAGCACGTGAGATTTGGTTTTTATGTCGCCAGTATGGTGCTGAGCAAGCGTATGACTGGGGCTTAGTTAATTCAGTTGTACCGCTGCAAGATCTTGAAATTGAAACAGTTCAGTGGTGTCGAGAAATGTTACGACTGTCACCGCTGTCGCTTCGCATGCTGAAGGCAAGTCACAATGCTGCTGATGACGGCTTAGCGGGAATTCAACAGCTTGCCGGAGATGCGACTTTGCTCTTCTACATGAGTGAAGAAGCGCAAGAGGGTCGCAATGCTTACAAAGAAAAGCGTCGACCAGATTTCTCACAGTTTCCAAAACGCCCGTAGTCTTTTGTAGCTTTAATCATGTCTATTGCGGAGATTGCGAAACAATCCATTCCGTTTGCATTAGAGCTAAACGGAAAGTTTCGTGATACTCAACAACGTACTGGCGTATTGATAAGTGGGCCATCGGGATGGGGCGAGTTTGCACCTTTCCCTGAATACAGTGACGAGATCTGTTCGAAGTGGCTTGCCGGAGCACTCGAAGCAGCGTTCGGAACATTTCCTGCAAAACTTCGATCTTCAGTTCCAGTCAACTCAATAATTCCCATGCTCAACATTGAGCAAACGGTTTCAGCTGTCGAAACTGCTGTTGAAAAGTTTGGAATGACAACCTTTAAAGTGAAGGTTGCTGATTCCAATCGCGACTCATTAGTCAATGATGAGTTACGCGTCAAAGCAGTGCGCACTACTTTGGACCGACTTGGTGTTGAAGGAAAAATTCGAATTGATGTAAATGGGCATTGGACTGTCGAACAAGCCATTGAGGCCCTTGTAAAACTTCATCAAGCGGCCAGTGGTCTCGATTACGTAGAGCAGCCCTGCGCAAAAGTTTCTGAATTAATCGAGTTAAAAAGCGCAATGCATAACTGGAAGCAACCAATTCAAATTGCTGTCGACGAATCTTTGCGCATGGCATCCAAAGTTGACGCTACAGAGATTCGCGCGGCCGCAGACATTCTCGTTGTCAAAGCGATTCCCATCGGTGGTGTCCAACGGGCACTTGATTTAGTAAATGAAATTGGCTTGCCTGCGGTGGTGAGTGGCTCATTAGATTCTTCAGTGGGCCTATCTAGTGGCATCGCACTTGCAGCCAGCATTCCGCAACTTTATGGCGCCTGCGGATTAGGAACAGGCACTTTGTTTGCTGAAGATTTAGTAACACCTACTACCTTGCCAACGAATGGCGAACTGATCGTTAGACGAGCCAGTCCTGATGCTCATTTACTTGCAACCTCGGCAGCTAGTGTCAGCGATGATGATCGACTTTGGTGGCAAGAGCGTATTGTGCGAGCATGGCAGAGCGGAGCCAATGAATTGGTCAGCCCGAGTGTGAGGGAGGCAGTGGAACAATGACATCGCAAACAACAGCAACAGATTTAGCCAGAGCAATTGTTCAAAGCTGCTTAGATGCGGGTGTCGAAAATGTAGTGATAGCGCCAGGTTCCCGAAATGCACCGCTTTCCTGGGCCTTTGCCCAAGCGGAAAAAGCCGGCCGCTTAAAAATCCAAGTTCGAATCGATGAACGTGATGCTGGGTTCCTTGCCTTAGGCATTGCCAAAGTTACCAAGAAACCAGTTCCGGTTGTTGTTACATCTGGTTCGGCTGTTGCCAACTTAATGCCGGCAATTGTCGAAGCCTTTCATAGCGCAGTCCCAGTAGTTGTCCTAAGTGCGGATCGGCCAGAATCTGCTCGAGGGAAAAGTGCGCCGCAAACCATAAATCAATTCGGAATGTTTGGAACGTTTGTTAAATCTCAAATTGACGTTAAGGCGCAACCAGCCAACTTCACAGATGCTGGCCAAGTTCTAGCTGCATCAATCTCTGGTCGCCCAGGGCCAGTGCAAATTAATGTGCAATTTGAACTTCCACTCATGCCCGCAGCGGAAGACTTGGATTGGCAGCCAACCGCAAACGTTAAAAGAGATATCGAAGAAGCCGTCATAGAGAAAAAGGAACTAAAGGTTCCGGCGCGTGGAGTTTTTGTTATCGGAGACAATGCTGACTCAAAAGCAATCATTGAAATTGATGAACTTTCACAATCACTAGGTTGGCCAATGATTTGGGAGCCAACTGCAAATGCGCACATGGCAGTTAACGCAATCTCTCACGGTGTGGTTTTACTTCAGTCAGGTATCGCACCAAAAGTTGATGTTGTAGTCACGTTCGGAACAGTCGGGTTGTCCCGGGCAATCTTAGGTTTTCTAAAGAGCGCGCCAATGCATTTCGCAATTCATAGTTCAATCGCTGGCATTGACTTGCCAGATCCAGTTTCCAGCGCCAGAGAAGTATATGAAGCTGTCCCTAATCTCGAAACAAACATTGAGCCGGAGTGGTTAAGTCAATGGCAAACCCTGGATCAAAAGGTGTCAACGGCGGTGTCAACTGCTTTGGCACCCGACACACTTACGGGGCCCAGCGCTGCGAAGCTTGTCTGGGACGAAGTTGCTGACGACGATCAACTCTTTGTTGCTGCCTCATGGCCAGTGCGTCATCTTGAGGCATACGCGTCAAAACGAAATGGCTCCCACGTTTTTGGCAATCGGGGTACCAACGGGATTGACGGCCTGATTTCAACTGCAATAGGTATTGGTATAGGAAGTAAGAAGCGAACCGTCTTACTTATGGGAGACATAGCATTCCTGCACGATCTGGGTGGCTTGAATCTTGGTGAAGGCCAAGAACAACCAAACTTAACGGTTGTAGTTTTGGACAACAATGGAAGCGGAATTTTCAGCCAGCTTGAACAAGGTGCTGATGAGTACAAGGAACATTACGAAAAAGTCTTTGGCACTCCACATGGCAAAGACCTATGGGTAATTGCAGAATCCCTTGGCATTCCAGCGAAACAAGTAACAACAAAAACCGAATTGAAATTTGCGATGGAAAGTTTTGAAAGAATGCCAGGTATCAAAGTCATCGTTTGCCTGACAGGAGACCGAAGCGCAGAGAATGATTTGATTAAGCAAATCATTGCTCAAGTAAAAAGCAGCTAAGGATAAATAATGCGAGCTCGTGACTTAGGCATCAGCTTTGAAGGCCAACCTGGCGCGCTAAACGCCATCACAGATGTTCCTGGTCTTGAAGTTGGAATGGTTACATTGATTTCAGGTGACGGCGATTTAGTGACTGATGCCGGACCAGTTCGCACTGGAGTAACGGCAATTCTGCCAGTTGGAAAAACAAATACTCAGCAAGCAATACCTGCAGGAATCTATTCCTTAAATGGCAATGGCGAGATGACAGGCTCGCACTGGATTAACGAAACCGGTGGCCTCTCAGGCCCAATCATGATTACAAACACTCATGCTGTTGGAACCGTTCATCGTGGTGTTATCGAATGGGTTAAGCATAATTTTCCTGAGGCAGCCATGGAATGGTTACTTCCAGTTGTGGCAGAGACCTGGGATGGCTATTTAAATGACATCAACGGTAAGCATGTAACAACTGAACATGCCGTCTCTGCAATCAATTCAGCAACTGGTGGAGTAGTCAGTGAGGGTTCGCACGGTGGCGGAACTGGAATGAATTGCTACGGATTTAAAGGCGGCAATGGAACGGCATCCCGAACCGTACCGTTTGGTGGCAAAGATTATGTCGTGGGTGTTTTCGTTCAGGCGAACTTTGGAGATCGAAAGGAACTTCGAATCCACGGCCAAGATATGTCAGATCTAGATGTACCAAATCCGATGGATGAACCAAATTGGATCGAGAAGGATAAATCCCGCGCCGTTCCTGGTGGAGCTGGCTCTGTAATTGTCGTAGTTGCGACTAACGCCCCACTGCTTCCGGATCAATGTCGCGCATTAGCTCGAAGAGTTCCACTTGGCTTAGCCAGGACTGGAACTGCTGGAGGTCATTTCAGCGGAGATAT